>JAAYBY010000056.1 GCA_012729935.1 Clostridiaceae bacterium
GGAATACTACAGCCAGCTTGTTCTCCGGCATCAGTTCCATACGGTTGAGAACCTTGACTGAGAGCAAATGTAGCAGGAGTCCTACTCTATGCGATGACTGATTAAGCCATAAGTCCGAATGAAGATATGACGATTGGCGGCAATCGAATCAGCTTAAAAACTCTCGATTTGGGGATGGATTGGAAAGCAATTACAGCGCAGTTGGATAGCCTTTGTGGTTGGCTGAAATGCGCTTAGAATAAGCCAAGGGGGTACCATTATGATTGGATCAATTGTCGGAGACATCGTGGGATCACGTTTTGAATTCAACAACCATCGTAGCAAGGATTTTGAACTGTTCGGCGAGGATAATAATGCACCCGCAGGGGTGTGCAAAAGCGGTGCATCTTTTAACGATTTATATGGAGCGGTGCATTTTATCAATAGTTAGTACCTTTGCCACCGGAGATGACAGGACTTTAACCCTGTGTATTGACTTGTTCCCGCGAACGGATAAAAACAGTAGAACTGTTCCCTCGAACAGAACACCCCCATAAAATCCACTATTGACCTGTTCCCGAGAACGGACAAAACGAAATATACATACCAGACATCAACCTGATGCTCTCGGGCCATATAGAAACCGTAGTTCAGCTAATCAGAAAGGAAAAGATAGGTGAGTAACGATGAACCAATGGAAAAATGTAACGGGCTTTTTCTCGGAAGAGGACAGGTATTATAAAAATACCTATTTGGAGATCAGTGAAGTGTATGATGAGAAAATCGAAGTGAGTTTATTCTCATCAGAAGAAGACCAATGGGAAGTGTATTTTTCATTCGGCATCATGTACGGAATCATCTACACAGACCCGGAACAGGCCGATGCGAAACGTGAAGAAGTGAAGAAAGAACTGACACAGGAATATCAGCTTCACAAGGAGCCGACAAGTGAATTCATCAAGGCATTTTGTGAAAAACATGAAGTGAGTCTGCCCGCAGACATATTTTTTGATGCATCAGATCTGTTTGGTTTCTAAAGGGACGGATCGGCGATAACCCGGTTGTCCCGGCAGAGCGGACAGGGAAAGACTTGTGAGGTGCATTGTCCTCCGGTGGATCCGCAGTCAGCTCACTTTTGCAGCATCAGGCACTTCAGTGACAAAGTGATCGGCGGCTTTTCAAAGATATGAAATGTATTTAAAGAGGAGAAGCAGATGAAAGATGATTTGAGAACTTCAAAACAGGAAATCACTCCCGTGCGGCTTCATTTGAAACTGAGTGCGGAGTATCTGTCAGATGATGGGAAAAGAATGCTGAGGCGTTATGGCGAAGCCCCTGACGGTGTGATCACCAGAGATATCCTGGTTCCCTCCGATATGCCCCTTCACAATCTTCACTATACGATCCAGAAATTATTTGGTTGGCAAAACTTTCACCTGCGGATGTTCTATCTGCCGGAGAAGCTATACATAGAATTGACCAAAGGGACGGTCAGTGGGTGGGCTGATCTGGTGGGGATCTTATTCCAACCGCCATCCGAAGCAGAGGAAGATGTTTTCTGGGATGACGACTATGAATCAGGTAGTATCATGACCTGGCTGAAGAGGAAGTATACCGGGCCCTATTCCTATGGCGGTACGATGGAACGCCCTGAGATGGCCAGGCGGGATATCGAAGCCCTTTTGGATCGGTTTAATCCCATCAAAGTCAGAGAATCTTTTTCAGACTATATGGATCGCAAAGAGAAGGATCCCAATACGCAAATCAGGATCCTCAAAGCGGCGCCGTTGAGCGAGCTGACGCTGGAGGAGATGAACGCATCCCTGATGATGGATGGCGGCACATTAAGTCTCATGGAAAGACTGGAGGTCGACCACCTGCTGGCTTCCGAACATGAAGTCACAGGCAGCGAAAGCATATTCCCAGTCACGAGAGAACTCCTCTACGACTACGACTTTGGGGATCACTGGACCATCACCATCACCAAACACAGTAACTGCGACGACCTCCTGAGGAACAACATCATCAGCATAGATGAGCTGAACGAGGCCATGGAAAAGGTTGTAAGGCTGCACCGCCCCGTCTGCATTGACCGGCAGGGCCTGTCTGTAATGGATGATGTGGGCGGATTGAACGGGTTTGCAGATCTACTGGCCACGATCTATGAGGAAGAAGACAAAGTGGAAGCCGCCGAGACTCGCACCTGGGCAAAAGGCATGGGATGGAGTGCTGCCAAAGTATCCATCAAAAAAATGCTGTAAGTTTTCGCTTCCGCGCAAAACTCAGTCAACAGGAGGAAAAGAAAATGACTGATACAACGCCTAAACAGGCAATGAAAGAATTGACGATGTTGCTACTGTACCTGTCGAGATTTAATGAGGGCGGGCGATTTGCTTCAGATTTGGACATACCTGGAAAGGGTATGATTTTGGGATCCTCAATGAGCTGGATGGAGAGGATCTGATCCGGCAGGGGAGTCATCGGGTCAAATCCGTGACCATCACAGAAAATGGCATCCGGTCTGCCGGCCATGCAGGATTTGATCATACGATTAAACTCTTCGCGTTGCTTGGTGTTAGAGCCGGATATGCCATCTATCTTTTCGAACAGTGATAATTTACAACTGCCTGGCTATAGATGGTTACGTCTAATTATCAATATCCAAATACCATGAAAACTGATCAGAGCGGAAACGAACAGCAGTGGGTTGAATTAGATATTTGCAAATTAGTCAAGCGTATAACAACAAATGTGTCAAACAAAATATTGCAAATCCGTCAAACGCACGCTATAATATCAGTAAAACAGACAATGGCGGGAAATATGATATGGATTATTTGAAAAGAATAGCAGATGAACAATTACGGCTGAAAATGGAAGCTTTTGGTGCTGCTTTGATGATTGGCCCTAAAGGTTGCGGTAAGACAACGACGGCTAAGCAGCAAGCAAAAAGCTATGTTGAATTTCAAAATGAAGACGAACGGGAAAACTATCTGCTTATTGCAAACACACATCCATCAGATTTGTTGAAAGGCTTGAAGCCGCGCCTGTTTGACGAATGGCAGGATGCTCCAAAAATATGGGGAGCAATTAGAAAGGATGTGGATGATTCCGGCGAAGTGGGTCAGTACATACTAACCGGTTCAAGTTCTGCGGCAGTGGATACTCCTCATACCGGCACACTCAGAATATCCCGAATGAAAATGTATCCGATGAGTCTTTATGAAAGCAAAGAGTCGAATGGGGAAGTATCACTTCTGGAATTGTTCGAGCACCCGGATTCTTTTGAGACATGTAAATCGAATATGTCTATTGATGATATAAAGTTTGCAATATGTCGGGGCGGCTGGCCGGCTAGCCTTAGAGGAAAAGCGGATAAAGCCAAATTAGCGATAGCAAAAGATTTGTTCAGTCAGACTTGTGCAGTGGATATATCGAAAATTGATAGTGTGAAAAGAAATGCAACTTGGGCAAAAACGATTCTGAAGTCATATGCCAGAAACTTGTGTACGCTTGCAGAAGCGAAAACAATCCTGGCAGATGTTACGGCAACGTGTGATATGTCGAAACAAACATATTATGACTATATTAATGGATTTGAAAAGCTGCTGATTATTGATGACATTGAGGCATGGTGTCCGGCGATACGATCCAGGACATCAATCAGGTCATCAAAGAAAAGAAATTTTGTTGATCCATCTATTGCTGCAGCAGCACTAGGGATTTCTCCCGAATATTTTTCGCGCGATTATAAAACATTGGGATTCTTGTTTGAAAGTCTGTGTATTCGAGATCTAAAGATTTATTCAGCTTCCGCCGGAGGAAGTGTTTCATATTATCATGATCGACTGGGACTGGAAGCGGATGTCGTCCTTCATCTGGAAGATGGTAGATATGCACTGATTGAGTTTAAATTAGGGCAATCTGAAATTAATGACGGGGCAAGACATCTTTGCGAAATTGAGAGACTGGTTGCAAAGCATAATAAAATGGAAAAACAAGTGCCGATAAGGATGCCAGATTTAAAGCTGATAATTACAGGAACACAGTATGGATATCGCAGAGAGGATGGAGTAGTTGTCATTCCTATTGGTTGCTTGAAGGATTAATTAGGTGCGTTGATATGTTCTTGAGAACGCAAACATCAATCTACGGCTCTCGGACCATATTGAGACGGTCGTGTTGATAACAAGAACCGAGGCTGGAAGCGCTTGGTACTGTAGGGAAGGATACCTGATATAGAAGGAGTTGATCGTGTATGAATTACAAAGAATACGAACAAAAATGCATGGAGATTCGCACAAGGAATGACGTGTATCTGACTGAGTTCAGAGAGGACTTGTTACATGCGGGGTTGAAGGATAAGACAATAGATAGACACTGTAAAAATGTCGGATTCTATATCAACACATATCTTATGAGAGAGGAACCTCTGGAGATGGTCTGCGGAACATATTCAGACAAGATAACCGATTTTTTAGGCTATTTCTTCATTCGCAAATGCATGTGGTCTACACCAGATACAATAAAAAGCACTGCAGCTAGCATTAAGAAATTTTATCACAGCATGTTGCAGCGTGGGCACATTGTTGAATCAAACTACTCGGAATTGACGTCAACAATAGATGACAATATCATTGAATGGTTGAACGACTGTGAAGCTTATAATGATCCGGATACTCCTAATCCATTCGATTTTTTCTGATTCGCGAATGTTAGATCAGATAATTGAAAAGATGAGAGGTTAAAAATATAAGAACATTTTGAGTGTGCTCAGGTTAGATAATAAGGAAGAGCAAGTAGTCAGATTGGATGTCAATATAAGAAGTTGATTGAAGCACATAAAACGCACGCCAAAATTAAATTTTCGAAGAAATAAAAAATTAGCGTTCGCTGCTGAAAGGCACACGAAAGGGATGCATCACTGTAAGTATGCATAAGGAGAGAAAAGATATGAATAGGAAAGCTCTTGTTATCATCGATATTCAGAACGACATCACGAAACACTACAAGGAGATCATAGATAACATCAACACAGCCATAGATTGGGCGATGGTCAATGAGATGCACGTTGTATATATCAAGCACAACAATCTTTCCGCCGGAACCCGAACCTTCAAGCCTGACACCAGGGGCGCAGAGTTTGTTCCCGAGATGAAGATTGTATCGAACAACATTTTTGTTAAAACCAAGGGCAATGCACTGACAAGCGCGGAGTTTGCAGCATATATTGAGACAAACGGCATAAACGAGTTTTATATCACCGGAGCAGATGCCACCGCCTGCGTGAAATCCACCTGCTTCAATATGACTGAGGCCGGCTACGCCGTGCATGTCATTTCCGACTGTGTTACCAGCTATGATCTGAAAAAAAATGGACGAAATGTTTACCTATTACAGCAATAAGGGCTGCGAAGTCAAAACGCTTACTGAAATTGCCGGACAGCGGTAAGAAAAAGCAAATACTAGTTTGCTGCATTTTAATCATCAATATCTTCGTCTTACTGACGGGCCTTTTGCTATAATCAGGTATTATTACAATAGAATTCCTTACAACTAGGAGGATACAAGATGAGCTTGCCGCAGGAAGTCATCCAATATATTGAGGACCACAGTGACGAAACCGTGGAATTGCTGAAGTTACTGGCTAGGATTCCGGCGCCCTCGGGGCATGAGGAAAAGCGTGTTGCCTTCTGCGAGGCCTGGCTGGAGCGTCACAGCGTATGCGGCGTTTATTCCGATGATGCCAAGAATGTGATCATCCCGTTCGGCGATTGCGGACTTGAAAGTCCGATCACTGCTTTTCTCGCGCACAGCGATGTGGTATTCCCTGATATGGACGAGCTGCCGCAGCACATCGAGGGCGATTATCTTTACGGTCCCGGTGTAGGCGACAACACGATCAATGTGGTGCACGTTCTGATGGCGGCGCGCTACCTTGCCCAGAATAAGCTTGTGCCCAAGCGGGGTGGCGTCATACTCGTCATCAACAGCGGCGAGGAAGGGCTGGGCAACCTTCTTGGATGCCGCAGAATTATGGAAACATTCGGCGACCGAATGACTGAGTTTTATTCGCTTGACGGCATGGGCGGCGAGGTACATGCGATGTCCGTCGGCTCCAGACGCTACCGCGTCGAGGTCAGAACGGAAGGCGGCCATTCCTACGGCAACTTTGGCAATCGGAACGCAATCGTGTATCTGGCATCCATGATCGAAACACTATACCAGATCAAGGTACCCGAAAACGGCAAATCAACCTTTAATATCGGCACTGTCAGTGGCGGAACATCGGTCAACACGATCGCGCAGCAAGCGGAAATGCTCTATGAAATACGTTCCGATTGCCGCGAGTCGCTCGATTCTCTCGACCACCATTTCCAAGCGGTTGTCACGTGTTATCGCCTCAAGGGCATTGAGGTGAATGTGGAATTGGTCGGCGAACGTCCGTGCAAGGGCGATGTGGATGCCGACAGGCAGCAAGCGCTGGCGGACAGAGCGGCAGAAGCCGTGCGCAGCTATTTCGATCTGGAGATAAGCTTCACACCGGGATCGACGGATTGCAACATCCCGCTGTCAATGGGTATACCCGCGGTGAATACGGGCTGCTATATCGGCTCCGGTACACACACACGGGAAGAACACATCGAGATCAGCAGCATCTGTCCGAGCCAGAAAGTGGCGTTCGACCTGATTTTGGACTATTTTCATCTATGATTGAACAAGATGTGGGGGAACACAATGAGTAAAAAGGTGACATTCATCGCGTCGGGCGATTCATTCATCACACGACAACTGCCGGATAATGGCTATGACGTCATTCAAATTGAAATTGAAAGAATGCTTCTTCTTGACGGTGTCAATGATCAAAGTACAATCGAAATATAGAGTTAAGCTCTTGTGTAACACATACGCAATTTGCTAGAATCTAACCTGATCTATTCAAATCAACACATCTCATTAACCACTGTTAACGCCAGGTAAAAAAGTAATGGATAAATCGCTGAAACCAGAATAATAGAGGAATATTATGAAAAATGTTGTAATAACCGGCAGTACGCGCGGAATTGGATTGTCTATGGCAACAGAGTTTCTGCGGGCCGGATGTAAGGTCACTCTGTCCGGCAGAGGTGAAAAGCTTGCGGCAGAAAACCACAAATCGCTGGCACCTTTTGAAGGGAAGTACATCTATGTTTCATGCAACGTGCAGGAAAAAGCAAGCTTGCAGAATCTCTGGGACACTTCTTTGCATCAATGGGGCAGGATAGATATATGGATCAATAACGCCGGACAAAATACGCCGCACATGTTTTCGTGGGAAACGGGCGAGATTTACACTGATACAATCATTAAAACAAATATTACAGGTATGATATACGGTTCACAGATTGCGGCAGCAGGAATGCTTAAACAGGGACATGGTGCGATATACAGCATGGAAGGTCTTGGCTCAAACAACATGATACAAATCAAAACAATATTGTACGGCACCACAAAACATGCATTAACGTATTTTATGAAAGGTTTTGCCAGGGAACTGGAGGGCACAGGCGTAATAGCAGGGAGATTATCGCCCGGTATGGTGTTGACTGATTTCATCACAAAAACGCCGGATGGAAATCATTCTGAGGTAGTTGAAGATGAGAAGTTTAAAAAAATATTCAATATTTTGGCTGATAAACCTGAAACAGTTGCGGAATTCTTTGTACCAAGAATACTTAAGAATACTAAAAACGACGCTCAAATCGTCTGGCTGACAACAAAAAAGGCAGCGTGGCGTTTCATGACTGCTGGATTTCGGAAAGACAGACTCATTTAAAACTAGAGGACAACTGATGATTGAACATCCGTACAGAGCAATACTTTTCAGCCGAAAACCTGGCTGAAATGCCCGATGAATTCAATGCTTTCGACCGCAGCATGATTCATGAAAAATATCATAAGCTTTACGAAGTCTTAAGTGCTGCAGCGGCAAAATAGTTATTTTGCCGCTGAAATAAATATCAAACCGTCAGATCAGTCTCCCTGAATTCTGGAGTAGACCTCTCTATGAATGATGCACTTATATTCTCTTTGACTGGGTGATCATTCTCATCAGGCTGCCGCCATTTTCAGGATTGGTGAATCCACAGGACTTGAGAATCTGCACAGCATACGAACTTCTGCTGCCGCTTGCACAATACAAAATGATTTTTCTGTCCTTATCACCCAATTCATCCAACCGCATCTCCAATTCATCCAGCGGAATATTGGCTGCTCCCGGAACTGCTCCACAGGCAAACTCCATCATCGAGCGGACATCGACGATCAGAGGTTCATCGGAAGCTGCAGCTGTCTCTTCAATTGACGGGACCACAGTTGACTTCTCCTCTTGCTTTTCAAGCTTGCCGATTCTTTTAGGCTCTGGATCTGGAAGATCCAGTTTGAAATGCGTTGGAATTACGCTCCGAACATATCTGGACAAGCTGATAAAACCTCCACTGACATTCAGCACTTGCTTGAATCCTGCACCAATCAGCATACGAACCGCTTGGTGTCCTTTTTTTCCCGTACTGTCATACACGACAATCAATTTGTTTTCTGGCAGCTCTTTTAATTTTGCGGGCAACAGCTCAAACGGAATATTGACTGATTGGTCAACGTGCGCTTTTTGATAAGCAAAAATATCCCGGACATCAATCCAGTATGCTGTATTTCCATTAAGATGTTCGTCTAACTCAGACACTGTCATTGACGGAGAATAGCCTGAAATCCTATTTTCAGCAGCAAAAGCCGCTATATTGATCGGATCATTGGCACTCCCAAGTGGCGGAGCGTAGGCAAAGTCCATGTCAGCCAGATCAGAAACCCTCAATTTTGATGCCGCTGCCGTTGCCAAGACATCCAGCCGTCTGTCTGAACCGGCATAACCAGCTGTCTGTCCGCCGAGGATTACACCAGTCTTTCGGTCATAGACAACTTGAACAGTAACCATTTCTGCTCCAGGATAATAAGACACATGATTTTCCTTATGAATGACCACCGCATCAGCGTCGAAGCCTGCTGCCCGGGCTGCCTTGAGTGAGAGTCCGGTGATGCCTGCGACAGCTTCAAAGATACGGACGATTGATGTACCTGTCGCACCTTTATAAGGATGATTTCCGCCTAAAGCATTTTCCGCTGCAATTCGTCCTTGCCGATTGGCTGGACCTGCCAGCGGAATACGGATTTTCTTGTCGAAAACCCTGTGTTCCAGTTCGATCATGTCACCGGCTGCATAAATATCATCATCACTAGTTTTCAGCATTGAATCAACCAGCAAACCGCCTGCTTCTCCGATAGCAAGACCAGCCTCCTGAGCCAGCTTCAAGGTCGGGCGAACACCGATGGACAGAAGAACCATATCGGCATCAACATGTGAACCATCGCTAAGTGTCACACTGTTTTCATCAATTTTGGCAACCACTGTGCCGGTCTTAAGATCAATCCCATAGGCTTTCATTTCCTGCTGTATGAAACCGGCAATTTCAGACTCCATAACAGCCATGACATGCGGCATCATTTCAACAACAGTGACTTTTAAACCATTCTTCACCAAAGCTTCAACCATTTCCAGACCGATGAATCCGCCACCGACAACCACTGCGGATTTTGGTTTTTTGTTGTCAATAAATGATTTTATATTATCCATATCTTTAAGTGTCCAAAGCTGGAAAACATGACTGTTATCTGCGCCCGGAATGGGCGGACTAATGGGGCGGCCTCCCTGAGCAAGAATCAGTTTAGTATATTCATATGTTTTCCGTTCGCCTGTGTGTGTATTGGCAACGTGAACAAGGTGATTTTTTCGATCAATTTCAGTTGCTGTGGTATTTATATGTACGA
Source organism: Clostridiaceae bacterium (assembly GCA_012729935.1). Taxonomy (GTDB): domain Bacteria; phylum Bacillota; class Clostridia; order Saccharofermentanales; family UBA5734; genus JAAYBY01. Next base: position 9,841 of record JAAYBY010000056.1, read on the forward strand.
TGGTTTGGTATTGTTCGTAGAAACTATCGGGACTCTGTAAAATAAGTTTCGACCGGTTTTTGATATCTCCACCGATATAGTAAGGCAGTCCGCAATTTGCGAACGAAATATCTGGTCCTGACTCCAGAATAGTTATTTGCGCATCAGACGACATCCTTCTTGCTTTAGCTGCAGCGGTAGCTCCGGCTGCAACACCGCCGATGATCACGATTTTCTCCATGGTCATATCCTCCAAATGAAATATCTTCATTGATTAACATTACTTTTACCGATTAGTAATGTTACCAACTACTTTATTGAAAATATGTGACAATTGCACATTGGAA
>JAAYBY010000341.1 GCA_012729935.1 Clostridiaceae bacterium
AGTTTGTGTATCAGGCCGTGATTTTAAAGCAGTTTCTAAGCGATGATCTGATTTCAGCCCTTGAGACTGAACCGATTGTGCTTGAACCATGGGATCCCATGGGAACACTGGCAGATTAAGGCAACTTTCGATCAAGGTTAGCAGACAGATCGGGCGTCAACCCGATCTGTTTTCTGTTGGCAACCATATCCGCTATTTCGGCTTATATCGATAGATCAAACAATAAAAAATTTAAATTTGTATCAATATGCACAAATAAAGCAAACCAGATGTTATAAAAATCATGATTCTAACAGTCGTCAAATTGAATCGAACGATCTGTGTCCTATGTTACAATAATGAAGAATATCTGGACGCATCAGCGCCCAACAACTTATACAGATGGTCGCATCTTGGACTGTCATCAAGAATCTATCTGTCAACTGAAAGAACGGTTTGCAAAAACCGTTTATATAAAGGGAACGTAAACGTTTACGAATCAGTTGCAATCTTCCCTCTGACCGGTCGGTCAATGATAACGAACGGTTCAGACGATCTAACGAACAGAAAACTGAATATTGAAGCAAGCAGACCACAGTGACATCAAAGGAGGTTCAGTATGGCGCACCCATGCGATTGTCTCACAGATTCACGTCAAGAAGAAACGGCGTATCAAACCTTACACCAGGTGATTGTTGATTACGACCGTGATCCCAAAAACCTGATCCAGATCCTGCATATGGCACAGGCGATTTTCGGCTATTTGCCGGAGGCCACTCAACGCTATATCTGTACTGAGATGGACTTGCCCTTTTCCCAGGTCAGCGGGGTTGTATCTTTCTATTCTTATTTTTCAACACAGCCAAAAGGGCGACATACCATCCAGGTGTGTCTGGGAACGGCCTGTTACGTACGGGGCGGCAAAAAGGTGCTTGAGGCTTTGAAAGAATCTCTTGGCATTGATGTCGGCGAGACCACTGAAGACCGGCGTTTTTCGCTGGAGGTCAAGCGCTGTATCGGTGCCTGCGGACTCGCGCCGGCCGTTGCGATTGATGATTTTGTCCATAAACGCGTGAATCCAAACAAGCTGCAGGAAATCCTCAGCCAGTACGAGTAGGGGGTGCGACAGTGAACGGAAGCAGACTCATTCAAACCCAGAAGGATCTTGATACGATTCGAGATACGTTTATTGAAAAGCAGAAGCGTTATCAATGGTCCGTTCTTGTATGCGCCGGAGCGGGCTGTATTTCCTGTGACTGCGTTCGTGTTCAGAGCGCACTGATTGAAGCGCTTCATGATGCCGGTTTACAAAATGAGGTTCAGGTCAAGATGACCGGGTGTATGGGTAATTGTGATATCGGTCCGGTGATGCTTGTCCAGCCGGGCGGTGTCTTTTATTGCAAACTTAAGCCGCAGGATATGAAGACAATTGTTCAGCGTCACCTGAAAGATCATGAAATTGTTGAGTCCCTCTGTCCGGTGGATCCGAAAACCGGCCAGCATGTGGCGCATCTCAATGATCTGACTTTTTACAACAGGCAGAAGACAATTGTTTTGAAGAATTGCGG
>JAAYBY010000004.1 GCA_012729935.1 Clostridiaceae bacterium
CGGGAAAACCGCCAGAAGCACCTAAAACAGTCAATTTCACGGATCTCACCTCGCTTGTTCGACGTATTGTTCAGTAAAGCCTGTTTGTCCGCATGACCTATTTCAGCCTTAATTGTACCGATTCACAATCCGGGACGCAAGCGACTCGATAAAGAGGCTTTGTTGAATCTTTGTCTATGGCTGCGCTTCACAGGCCATCCACTGTTCAGGCGTTAAAAGCCTGTGCATGGTTTGGTCATGTCTGTCGGCTGGAACAGCCGGGACGATCTGGCCACTGTAGCAGACACCAACGCGCAGAGTCGACCGCGGTAAATCAGTCAGAAACCTGTCATAATATGCCTTACCCCAGCCAAGACGCCTTCCCTTCATGTCAAATGCCAGTCCGGGAACGAGAACAAAATCCAGTCCAGGCGGCTGATTCAACAGACTTTGCGGCGGTGGTTCGGGCACACCAAACACACCGGAATGCAAAAAATCAACTGGCCGGACACCTTCAGGCAATTTGCCAAAACACAGCCGATTGCCGCAGACAGCCGGAAAATACAAATCAGCCGGCCAATTTTGCAGCAGAGTCCAGCATTCAGACAAGTCCAGCTCCGACTGGATCGCCGCGTAAACCGCGATGCTCAGTCGTTGGCTTTGTGGATAATGAACCTTGAGAAAATCAGCCAGGGTGGCAGAGACAGCACGGGCGGCCGCTCTTCGCTCTTCCGGTGTCAGGTTGTCACGCAGCTGGCGCATTTCCTGGCGCAGAACCTGCTTGTGTTTGATCATCACGATTCCTCCGACTCAATCTTGATCCGGCGGTTCAGGAAACATCATGCCCTCGATATATAGATCGGTAAAGCGCTTCTCGGCCGACAGCTCAAAATAAGTGACCGTTCTGGCTGTTTCGGCAGCATCGCCAAACCAGCTTTGCTGGAGCAGACAAGCCAGTGCACCCATCCCGGCCGTATTACCGGCCGAGCGGGTTCTGCCTCTGAATACCGGCGGCAGCAGGCCAATCGCCAGCGCGTCTTCGATATCCAGATAGTTGCCAAAGCCACCGGCGATATACACCGTATCAACCCGTTCCGGTTCAAGACCGGCTTTCTCGAGCAGGAGCAGGACTCCAGCTGCGATGGCTGCCTTGGCATTCTGCAGTTCACGGATGTCTTTCTGACTGAGAAAGACCGGTTCTCCATTCAATCCCCGCTCGGTAATCATAACCAGTCGCTGCCCGTCGACGGTTCTGACTCGTCTGGCCAGCGACTCCGGCAGCAGCTCCGGTTCATCGGTTATGCGTCCTGTCTCGTCGATCAGCCCTGCTTTCAGGAAGCTGGCGATTGCAGCGACCAGACCGGATCCACAGAGACCTGCCGGTGTTTCACCCGGTGTTTCACCGCCGATGACCGTCCAGACTAAATCATTCTCTTCAACCGTTACGCGATCGATCGCCCCGCGTACACCGCCCAGACCACAGGTGATATTCGCTGCTTCAAAGGCCGGTCCGGCTGCAGTCGAGCAGGCGATCCGTCCATTCGGTGTGCTGAGTACCATTTCACCGTTGGTTCCGATATCAATCAGCAAAGCGATTTGCTGCTGATGTCCCTGACTGCTGAGTCCTGTGGCGATCAAGCCTGCCGTGATGTCCGCTCCGACATAGGCTGCGATGGAGGGCATCAGCTGACAGATGGTATCCTGTTCCAGAGGCAATCCCAGTTCAGCGGCTGTGCGTGTCTGCGCCGCCACGCTGACCGGAATAAAGGGTGTCCGCGCTATCGCGTCAGGCGGCAGCTGTGTCAGAAGGTGCATCATGACCGTGTTGCCGGTCAGAACCACATGGGCAACCCGATTCAGCAGATCATCGGGTGCAGCGATCCGGTCAATCTGTCTGAGCAGCCGGTGCGTCAGCTCACCGATCGCCTGAGCCAGCACGCGCTGTAACTCAGTTTGATGTCCGGCCATGGCCTGTTCGATCCGGCTGATCACATCAGCACCATAGGTTCGCTGCGGGTTGAGCTGTGCATCTGACGCCAGCAGTCGACCGGTCTTCAGATCACATAAATAGCCGGCCAGTGTGGTTGTCCCGATATCAACGGCCAGTCCCAGCGGTTCAGCTTTTTGATCCGTTACAAAGCGCAGGACTTCACGCGTGTCAATCCGGACGTAAGCCGTCGGATGGTACTTTGACCGGCGAAAAACATCCGGCAGCTGAGACAGCAGGCGA
>JAAYBY010000342.1 GCA_012729935.1 Clostridiaceae bacterium
CACCGGACATACCCATTTTAAAGCCATAAATGAACAGGGCGTCCAGGACAATGTTGGATCCGGCGCTGATGAACATCGTGACCATCGCGATTCGCGGATTGCCGTCGGCACGGATCATGTTGTTCATGCCCATGCTGACCGCCCACAGACTGGCACCAAAGAGAATGATGCGCGCGTATTCAATCGCATAGGGGAGGACTGATTCACTGGCACCGAACAAGACGAGCAGCGGCTGCAGAAAGATCTGGCCGAGAATCATAAAGAAGAGACCCGACAAAACGAGTAGGCTGAGTGTATTGCCAAGGGCTTTTTCCGCTTCTTCCGGCTTGCCTTCACCTAATCTAATCGCAAAATAGGTGGCACCGCCGACACCGAACAGGATGCCGATCGCCATGAGAAAGATCATAAAGGGGAAGAAAATCGTGATCGCAGCCAGGCCGTCTGTGCCGAGGGACGGTTCATTGCCGATGAAAATACGGTCAACAATGTTGTAGAACGAGTTGACAACCATACCGACAATAGCCGGAACAGAGAACCGGATAATCAGTTTATGAACGCGATCGACACCCAGCGGATTGTCTCTTTCCATAATCGCTCCTCATGTGTTTCGGACATAAGATGCCGCCTCAAAGATTGGGCGGCATACACTGTTTCTGTCATCGTAACGATTTGGATAAAATTTGTCAATTTGAGCAGTTATTTTGAACAGCTATATTGATGAGGTCGCGGATCTCATTTAAGTAGTTGTCTTTTATGCATACTATGAGACCGTTCAGAGGTCGTTTGAATCTGCCGGCAAGGCTGTCTGTGCCGCTTGAAGGGTATCCAGACGCAAGGTATCGCGTTCAAGATTGCGAACAGCCACGACATACCAGATGCCGGTGACAGCGGCAGAGAGGATGTCGGCAGCCGGCTTGGCGAGCAGCAGACCGTCGATTTGGATAAAAAGCGGCATGACCAGCATCAGTGGAATGAAAAAGATGATCTGTCTCGTCAGCGTCAGGAAAACAGCAGTTTTTGGACGGCCGATTGACTGGAAAAAGTTGGACGCGACCACCTGCAAACCGACGACCGGAAAACCGAAAAACCAGAAAAGGGAGGCTTTGCCGCCAAATTCCAGCAGAGCAGGGTCCCGGTTGAACAGCATAAACAGCTGGGTCGGGAAGAGCCGTGTGATGGTAAACCCGATCAGCATGATGCCGGTCGCGATCAGAATGGCCAGATTGGATGCCTTGCGCGTCCGGTGCAGTTTGCGTGCGCCGTAATTGAAACTGATGATCGGCTGGACACCCTGTCTGAGGCCGATAACCGGCATTACCATGACGGTATGGAGACTATGCAGGACACCCATGCCGGAAACCGCGATATCACCGCCGTAGAACAGCAGGCTCTTGTTCATGATGATATTGATCAGGCTGTTGGCCAGCTGCAGGAAAAAACCGGGCAGGCCAAGCACAGCCAGTTTCAGAACGAGTGACAGGCGAGGAACGAGATACTTCCACTTCAGTCTGATTTTGCACCAGCTGCCCCGGAAGTAAAACAACACCCAGATTGCGGAAACGGCCTGCGCCAGAACGGTCGCGAGCGCTGCTCCGGCCATGCCCATGTGAAAGCCGTAGATGAACAACGCGTCGAGCGCTATGTTAATGCCGGCACTGATAAACATCGTGAACATCGCGAACCGCGGACTGCCGTCAGCCCGGATGAAATGATTCATGCCCATGCTGATGATCTGGAAGCTGGCTCCAAAAAAAATAACGCGCATATAGGCAACAGCAAAAGGCAGAACAGTCTCACTGGCACCGAAGAAGGTGAGAAGCGGGCGCAGGAAGATCTGCCCGAGCACCATGAAGACCAGACCGCTGAATAACAGCATGCCAAAAGCGGTGCCAAGCGCTTTTTCTGCTTCCTCAGGCTTGCCTTCGCCCAGTTTGATGGCGAAATAGGTCGCGCCGCCGATGCCGAATAAGACACCGACTGACATCAGGATAATGGTGATCGGGAAGCTGATAGTGATGCCGGCCAGACCATCGGTGCCTAAAGACGGTTCATTACCGATGAACATGCGGTCAACGATGTTGTAAAGGGAGTTGACCATCATACCAACGACGGCCGGCAGAGAAAAACGTAAAATCAAGGTCATGATTTTGTCGACACCCAGCGGGTTGACATAATGCATGCAGAAAAAACCTCATTTATTGATTAGTTGCAAAACATCGAGTGTCCTTAACAGAAACTTAAAGCCGTGCACGTTATATCCTATCCTGTTGCCGGTTTTTTGTCAAAGCCAGCAAGCAGAAAACGGTCGTTAAAACAGGTGCTTAAATATTCATATGCTATTCATTGTCCTATCTGCAAAGAGAAATAATCCGCGCGTTACAGAAAGATTTCAATCTGCCGACCTCCCTTGCACGATGAATATTTATCCATTAGAATGGATATGTCATTTTATTTCAGATCATTTCATTTATGAGGTGTGTCTGACACAACAAAAGCGAATGGAGACTGGGTTGCTCAGCATAAGTTGTTGGTCATGAAACACATTGTCCTGATCGTCGATAAATCCATTGAAAGAAGAACGGTTCTCCGTCAGATCCTGCAGACCGATCATACGCTGCAGGTGTTTGAGTCTGATTCGCTGACCTGTTCGCTCGATGCACTTATTAAGCAGAAATTCGCAGCCTGCCTGATTCATGAGTCTGCCGTGTCGGAACCGCTTCTGAGACAGCTTCTGTCTCTGGAAAATGG
>JAAYBY010000343.1 GCA_012729935.1 Clostridiaceae bacterium
GCAGCATGACTGTGAGCAGGATAGCCCCGACAATGACTGATAAGACGAGCACCAGAATCGGCTCGATCAGGCTGGCAAACCGTGTAAGACGATTATTGACTTCATGCTCATACGCCTGAGCTATTTTGCTCATGACCTGATCAAGTTCGCCAGCCCGGCTTCCCAGCGCGAGCATGCGGACAAATAAGCTGGGGAATAAATGCGTTTCCCTCAGCGCTTCGAACAGGTCAGCTCCATGACGAAGTTGTTCTCTGCATCCAGCTATACGTTCACTGACGATTGAATTATCCATGATGGATTCCGTCATGATCATGGCCTCTTCCAGATCGACGCCGCTCCTCAGCAAATAATGCATGGATGTCGCAAAGCGGGATGCATAAATTCTCCGATACAACGGACCTTGAATCGGCAGTCTGAGTTTACTCTTGTCAATCAATCGCCGACCCAGTTTTGAGTATTTTAGAAATAAAATGATGCCAATAACCAAGACTGCCAGAAGCGGAATAAGCCAGATCGCATGATGTGTCAGAAAAAGACCAAATGCCATCAGTCCCTGAGAAAAACGGGGCAAGGATCCGCCAAAGGAAGCTAAAATTTGATTGAAAACCGGAAGAACCCGTACAATGAGCAGAATAATGATGGCCAACATCATGAATAAAAGTACAATCGGATAGATGAGTGCCGACCGGACTTTTTTTCTTAATTCACTGTCTCGCATGTAGAAATCTGAAAGGCTGGACAAAATCTGGTCCAGATTGCCGGACACCTCGCCAATCCGAATCATCCGCACAAGATAGTCCGGTCCTGCCCCGACTGCTTTCATCGCATCTGACAAGGGGATCATCTTCTTAATCTGCTGATGCAGCTGGTCCAGTACCGTCTTCAGCCTTGATGTTTCAGTGCTTTCAGCAAGCAGCTCAATCCCTTCAGGCATCAGAATGCCTGAACGCTGAATCAGGGCAAGCTGTTCGCATAGCCAGGCCAGCTCTCCTGCTTCAAGTCTGATTCTCGTTTCTGAAGCCATAAAAACCCCCTGTTGATACCCTGTTATATGGTGCTGACGCACCAGCTGTCGGATGATAAAATCATTATACACATCTAACCGCCTGATTGCCATAGATTGCCAAATCTCCTTGCTTGCGACTTTCATGAACATTACACTATAATGGTGACAGGCCATGAAACGAGTGACAGGAAAACCGCCTGTGGAAAGGTGTTAGCAGTCGATTGAAACTTCATCATCAAAAAGGTCTGTCACATGACATGCGAAAAGCAGAAATGCTGTCTTTCAGACGGCTTGTAGTCTGCTTGTTTTCGCTCATTCTAATTCTACACGGACCAGTCGGTTGTGTACCGATCGATTCATCTCAAACAGCAATTTCTCATCCAACCACGACTATGGATCAGACGACTGCGACCACAGACACCACAACTGAAACATCCCGGACAACGACATCCATGACGACGAAAGAAAGCAGCCTTGAAACCTCGGAAACCTCTTCACCCAGCTCGAGTGAGTCAACGAGCCAGACAGCGCAGTCTTCGACGACTCAATCA
>JAAYBY010000344.1 GCA_012729935.1 Clostridiaceae bacterium
GGTTTTTTCAAGTGACCGGCTGTTACCTGTTTCATTTTCACCTATTATAGCAAATGCATCGGGTATTGTGTGGAAAAAGGTATTTTTATCCTGTGGATAATGTGGATAACTCTGTGCATAAGTAATGATGATGTTTCACATGAAATCGACCCGTAATACGCCTGTAACAATGGTTTCACGGTATCGGGGTCTATGACCGGAACAATTGTTTTGATTGTTGCCCGATGCTGGTAATCTGCAGTATCAGGGCACTTGGCGGATTTTTTCATAGGATTGTTGATGCCCGCCTAGAACATTTTTTCTGCCTGTTTGATTGTGGATAATTAAGGCGGGACAGTCTATTTATGATAAGGCTCGCCATTGATAATTCTGAACGCCCGGTAACATTGCTCCAGTAGCAGCAGACGCGACATTTGATGAGTCCAAGTCAATTTGGATAAAGACAGATGCTCATTGGCCCTTGTTAGAACCGAACTGTCCAGTCCGTTCGCACCGCCGATAACAAAAACAATCTGACTACCGCCTTTTTCAAACCAGGTCATCATTTTCGAGGCAAATTGCTCAGACGACTTCGCCAGTCCCTTGAGATCCAGCGCGACAACAAAATCCTGTGGTTGAATCTGTTTCAGCAGTCGTTCTCCCTCACGTCTAAGTATCAGGTCCATCGGAATTGAATCCGGTTCATCAGCAACGATCTTCATTTGAACACGACAATAACGGCCAAGCCGTTTGACATACTCTTCGAGGCCGGCAACCAACCACGGTTCCTTGACCTTTCCGGGCGATAAGACGACCAGTTTCAAAGGCATATCGACTCGCTGACTGAGTAGCGTCTGGCTACCGTCACAGTTGCATCTTTGCCGGGAGCAGCCTGAATGGTGTTCAAGTGACGTCCGACCGTTAACAAAGCCAATTCAGGATAGTTATTCTCCGCACTCAAGTGAGACAGAATAAAGCGATTCGTTCCCAACTGCAGCAGATCTGCAATCGCCCGGGCACAATCATCATTCGACAAATGACCAACCGAACTGCTGACACGTTCTTTGAGAAAAGCAGGGTAGCGGCCGGCCTGCAGCATGGCCGGATCATAATTCGATTCGATCAGGACAACCTGACTACCGGCAGCCTGTTGCAGCAGCTGTCCGTTCATACAGCCGATATCAGTCATTAATGCCACATCGCCATCATCTGTTTTGATTCGATAGCCAACTGAGTCAGCAGCATCATGAGGTGTACTGAAAGGAGTAATATCAAAATCGCCAATCGTCAACGATCGGTCTGTTTCAAAGATATGAACCAGAGACTCGTCAACCGGCTCAACAGATGAACGCATGGCCTGCCAGGTTTTGTGATTCACGTAGAGCGGCAGGCGGTAACGTCTCATGAGAACACCAATACCTGAAATATGATCTGAATGCTCATGTGTGACCAGAAGGGCGCTGAGTTGATCAGGTTCATGATCCAGTTCCCGCATGGCGCGTTCTATCGTTCGACAGCTGACACCGGCATCGATCAGAATTTTCGTCGACCGGCCGGCAATCAACACCGAATTGCCGCTGCTTCCGCTGCGCAGCGGGCAGACAGTTGTTCGCAGCCTGCTCATCCTTCAATCCGTGTGATGTCAGCGCCAAGCTGCCGGAGCTTATTGACAAAATCCTCGTAACCGCGCTCTATTTTGTTGATATCCGTGACTTCGGTTTCGCCGTCAGCATTCAATCCCGCTAAAACCAATGCAGCTCCTGCCCGGAGGTCCCTTGCCGTAACCTTCGCGCCTGTCAGTGGATGGCCGCCGCTGATCAGGGCGGTATGTCCGGCCACCATAATATCCGCCCCCATCATTTTCAAATCATCAATGTACTGAAAGCGGTTTTCCCAGACATTTTCCACCATGCGGCTGTTTCCTTCAGCCGTGCAGAGCAATGCTGTCGTTTGAGGTTGAAGGTCTGTCGGAAATCCCGGATAAGGCATGGTTTTAAAACTGGCAGCCTGAAGAACCTGATCCGGTTCAAGCCGTACACGGATCCAGTCATCACCAACTTCGGTTGCCACACCCATTTCTTCCATTTTAGCCGTCAAAGGCTCCATATGTTTTGGTATGATATTGCGAACGGTTATGTCGCCGCGCGTGACACCTGCGGCAATCATATACGTACCTGCCTCAATCTGATCCGGTATGATGGAATACGTGGCATTTCCTTCCAGCCGAGGGGTACCTGTAATACGGATAACATCTGTACCAGCTCCGCGGATATTCGCGCCCATCGTATTGAGGAAGTTTGCAACGTCTACGATATGCGGTTCGCGGGCAGCGTTTTCAATAACTGTCACGCCATCCGCTTTGGCAGCAGCAATCATGATATTGATGGTCGCCCCGACACTGACAACATCCAAAAAGATATGGTTGCCTTTCAATTCATCAGCTTCGACAAAGATTTTCCCGTACTCAATCAGGACACGTGCACCTAAAGCTTCAAATCCCTTCATGTGCTGGTCAATCGGTCGAGTTCCGAAGTTACAACCGCCCGGCATAAACATGACCGCCTTGCGGAAACGCCCCAAAAGCGCACCGATCAGATAGTAAGATCCGCGGATGTGCCTGACCTTGTCCTGTGTCGCCTCCCACGAATTGATCATTCGGGGATCTATCATTAAAGAACCATCTGTTTCCCGCTTGATCTGGGCACCCAGGCCCTTGCAGATTTCGATCATTACGTTGAGGTCTGCGATGTCAGGTATGTTCTCTATCTTGCAGGGACCATCGAGCAGCATCGCTGCTGATAGAACCCCCAGCGAAGCATTTTTCGATCCGCTGATCATGATCTCACCGCTGAGACGATTACCGCCTCTTATTATATAGCTGGTCAAATTGATACCCCTTTCGGTAACCGGTTTTGTTTATGAACCTGGAGCCGGACGTCCTTCATCGGCATGTCCGGTGATAGATTCCATTTGCAGAAGCGTTTCTTCATCAATCACTTTATAGGCCTTCGTATCTTCACTGATGACCGGGTCGATACCGTCGCGCTCAAGGATTTTATCGATCAGCACATCAAGCTGCTCGTTGGCCAGGCGACTGGGATTTTTTTCTTTCCACCCCTGTGTCCGAGCCATTTCCGTTAATTCCTCAACAGCAGTCAAATGCAGTGCATCAGTCGGCGGAACATTCTGCTGACAGGCTCGTACCGTATCCCTGAATACTTTCCGTGCAATCGGAATCATGATCGTAAACTCTGTTCCTTTGCCCAGCGTACTCGAGACGCTGATTTTCCCATTATGCAATTCAACGAGCTCTTTGGCAATGGATAATCCAAGACCTGTTCCGCCAAACATGCGTGATCCTGTCATATCAACACGATAAAAGCGGTTAAAGATATGGGGTAAATGCTCCTGATCGATACCAAACCCTGTGTCAGAAACCTTTATATAGACGTCATTCAGCAGATAACTGATGAATATCTTGATCGATCCGCTTTTAGCTGTATATTTTATTGCATTGCTGATCAGGTTCGTCACCACACGCTCCATCGCCGAGCGATCAATCAAAACCAGCGGAATGTTCGACAGAACGTAACTGTTCATCTCAATCGATTTTTCCTGAGATTGAACCTGTAAACGATCAATAACCTGACGAACAAGCTGTGGCAGGTCAAGCAGTTCCGGCCTGATACGGATACCGCGACTGTCTATACTCGACAGCAGAAGAAGGTCTTCAACCAGCCGTTCCATCCGAAGAGAATCATCGTGGATCCGCCAAACATCTTTTCGGACGGCCTCTTCATTCTTTTCAGCAAGACCCCACTCCAGTAATGATTCGGAATATGTCTTGATGGTTGTCAGCGGTGTTTTCAGTTCATGCGAAACATTGGCGACAAACTCCTTGCGCTGCTTCTCTTCCCGTTCCTGATCGGTTATATCCTGCATGACAACAATTGTTCCGGCAGTCCGTCCTTCATCAAAACGAGACTCTTTTAAACGGATTCGCAGCATGCGGTCCTGATGCGTCAGCAAGCCGCTGATGGATGCATTCCCTAATAAAACAGCAGCTTGAATGCCGTTCTCCTGGCCATATAAGCTGTAAAAATCCGGTAGTGTATCCGGAACATGATCCGGATTGAGCATTTTTTCCGCGGCTGGATTTGCGTTTATTTTCAACCCATCACTGTTGTATGCGATGACGCCGACATCCAGATCAGCTAAAATGATCTCTGATTTATTACGTTCATCGATAAACTGGCCAACCATCGATGCCATTTCTTTTTCTTTCTTGACCTGAAATCGCCTGTTTGCAGATCGGCAGAATAAGAGGGACAGCACAACTGCCACAAGTGCAGTCGCACCCGCGTAGGCCGCAGGATGGATCTGGCTCAAATCAATAGAGACGGTTAATCGGGTGATTAACTGGGCAGTCATCAAAGAGATACATACAGTTTCACTCATTATGATGCGTGTCGGTCCTTCCTGTCATAATCATGCGCTTAGTCGTGATTGGTGTGTTTGTCAAAATAGTAGCCCACACCTCGTTTGGTCAGCAGATAACGGTATTGATTCTGATCCGGTTCAAGTTTCTCGCGTGTCCTCCGAACGGTTACATCAACGGTCCGGACATCGCCGAAATACTCGTATCCCCAAACTTTTTCGAGGAGTGCTTCGCGCGAAAATACCTGGCCGGCATTCTGTGCCAGAAAGCGAACCAGTTCAAACTCACGAAGTGTCAAAGGTATTTCAACGCCTGCGCGTCGTACCTGATAGGCCTCCTGATCAATTTCCAGATCACCAAAGACCATAATTTTCTGATGGTCAGCTAAATCAATATCAGCCAGACTGACTCGTCTCAGTTGAGCTTTGACGCGTGCCAAAACTTCCCGAACACTGAAGGGTTTTGTTATATAGTCGTCAGCACCCAGTTCCAGTCCGAGGACTTTATCGATCTCTTCACTTTTAGCCGTTAGCATCAGGATCGGTACCGTTATTTGCTGTCGAAGCCTGCGACAGACATCGAAGCCGTCCATTTTGGGAAGCATGCAGTCCAATAAAATCAGATCGGGCTTCATGGTTAATCCCATTTCAAGGGCTTGTGCGCCGTCGTATGCGACAATGGTTTGATAGCCTTCACGCTCTAAATTTGCTTTGAGAATGTCTACTATATTATCTTCATCATCGACAATCAGGATCTTGGCGCACATAGTTAGCTCCTCCATTTTGTTTGTGTGACGGACCCGGACTGGTACTGATCCGGGTTACCAGAACCATTATAACATGAGTTGCCGTAATACGCGCACGAAAAGAAACAGGGCCATCGGTGATTAACCGATGGCCCTGATAAAATCCGGCGAAGACCTATTTTCCCGGGCCGTTACCAGCCAAGTATCGTGGGCACCAGAGAGCTTAACTGCTGTGTTCGGGAAGGGAACAGGTGTGACCTCTCTGTCATATTCACCGGAAAGGA
>JAAYBY010000345.1 GCA_012729935.1 Clostridiaceae bacterium
ATCATCCGGCTGTACTATACGGTCTGTCCTTCGATGGGCGATGATGTATTTCTCGATCAGCAGAAGCGTATTCATTACGCTGTCTCGAATGACGGGATTAACTGGACTAAAAAAGGCTGCCTCATGGAACGGAACCCGCAGCATGATTACGAAAACATCGCTGTAGCAGGCCCCGTTGTTCGAAAGACCCGGGAACAATACGAGATGTGGTATTCAGCCATTGGCACCCGATGGGGATTCTATTCCATCTGCTACGCAGAATCAGAGGACGGGATACATTGGAACCGTGGGGATTCGTATGGCGAAAACCTGCAGCTGGGACCTTTCACCCGCGGTTTGAGAGGTGATTGCCAGCCACAGACCTGGGATAGCCAGATGGTCGCTTATCCGGCTGTGATCAACGAAGGGAAACGCGACAGGCTCTTCTACACCGGCAATGGTTATGGCGAAGGCGGCATTGGCATGGCCACTTCACAGCCCATTCGCGCGGTTGTGGCTGGAACGGAAGATGGATGTGTGAAGCTCTGGGGTCAAACAGCGCCCGGTTGCCAAACGGCCTACCTGTTGAAGCATCTGACTGTTGGTGGCTGTAAGTGTGATGTTTTGCAGACTGCCTATGGGATTCTGCATAATGGTGATTGCTGGATTGAACAGACATACACCTGTCCGGATGGCCTGCAGACAATCAGTTGTCGCATCGTGCTCATTCACGATGAAGAAGGCCTTGAAACCCGCCTGACCGTTCTAAACCCCAATCAGGAACGTTTGCAGAATATATCACTTACAGTAGATATACCCGCATCGTTTGTTTGTGTCTGGGCTGACCAGATGCCTGACGGACTATCTGTTCCGGCTTCACAACCGTTGACGATCTGTGGCCGTATAACGATTCGAGAATCTTAGCAGATGACCAGTCTCAGCAAATTGCTTATGGTCGGTGCGGCGACTGCTCTGCAGATATAGAAACAAGTAGACCCCAAATATAACATTAATCTCTCAGCAGACCAGCGATCACGAGGAGGGACGATTATGAATGCACGTGAGAGAATAGAGGCTATTCTTAACCGAAATGTTTGCGATCGCCCGGCACTCATTGCGCCGGTTTCCAATGCAACCGCCGAAAGCTGCCGACAGCTGGGTCTTTCGTTCCAGGACGTTCATCTTGACGGTGAAAAAGCAGCAGCTCTTGCTGCCTACCCGCATGAGCAGCTGGGTTTTGACAGTATGATGCCTTATTTCAGTATTGTGCTGGAAGGTGCGGCATTGGGTGCGGAAATTGACTGGGGCGGGCCATACACCATGCCCTCGATCAGAAAGCCGCTATTCAGTGACCCGGATGAGTTTGTGTTGCCGGCTGATTTCCTCGACCGCCCGCCGATTACCGCTTTGTTAGACACAATTCGGCTGCTGCGTCAGCGTTACGGTGATACTGCCCTGATTCTGGGTAAGGTTCTGGGACCCTGGACACTGGCACTTCATCTGTATGGTATGGAGCCTTTTCTGATCGACACGGTTCTGCAGCCAGCAAAAGCCCGGACCTTCATGGAGCAGTTTGCCGGAATCACCCGGCTGTTTGCAGAGGCTCAATTGGCAGCCGGCGCGGACATGATCACACTGGCCGATCACATTACAGCCGATCTATCCAGCCCCGATACCTATCTCAATCTGCTGCAGCCATTGCATCGACAGATTATCCAGACTTTTCCTGCCAATACATTCATCCTGCATTGCTGTGGTAACACCACCGACCGGGTTGCCTATTTTGCAGATGCCGGATTCCCGGTTTTTCACTTTGACAGTAAAAATAAGCTCGATGATATCATTCGGAAGACCGGATCTATGCAGCTGACCGGAGCGGTTAATAATCCGGAAACACTGCTGTTTGGCACAGTGGAGGATGTCTTCCAGCAAACCCGGAGTTTGATGGCGGCAGGAATTCGTCTGATCTCACCGGAATGTGCCATACCCTTACAGGTTAAAAATGTGAATTTGCAGGCGATCGCCCGTGCGGTGGGATCGCTTGACTGATTAAGAAAATCTAACATTCACAAAAGAGAAAGGCCTTAGATCTCATGATACAAACAAGATCAAGGCCTTTATTGCATATTCTAAGCCGATTTGACATGAGAGGAAAGGTAGATTACAAAACAACTTCTCCGTTCTCTACTGCCAGATCACCTTCCAGAAAAACTTTGTTGACATGTACCATGTCGTCAATCAAGATGAAGTTGGCTTTCATTCCGGATTCCAGTGTGCCGATTTCGTGCTCAAGACCCAGCATTTTCGCCGGGTTAGCTGTGGCAAAACGAATCGCATGACAGAGACCGTAGCCGGTATGGGTCATCAAATTGCGGACGGCATTTTCCAACGTCATACGACTTCCGGCCAGGTGTCCGACGTCGTCGTAATTCAGATCCGGACCGTAGGCGATGCCCTCTGCTTCATTATTTGTGTAGTTTTCCCTGGCAAACATCGAGTCGGTTATCAGGATGGTCCGCTCGACACCTTTGGTTCTGACAATCATTTTGACCATGTCCGGATCCAGATGGACACCGTTCTGGTCACAGATGATTTCCGCGTAAAGATCCGGATCATAAAGGGTGTACTCATCGCAGCCGGCGCCGATTGTTCCCTGGGCAAATCCTTTGGCTTTACCGCCGTCACCCAGATGGGTGCGTACCTTGACCCCGTATTTATGAACCCGGCGGCATTCCTGCGCGGAAGCACGGGAATGGCCATAGGCGAAGATAACATCCGGATGTTTTTCTTTTGCGTACGCCATGAAGGCATCAATGTTTTCACGCGCCGGGTCAATCGCCCAGACGCGAACCTGATCACCCAGCTGGTCGACTAACGCCTCATATTCAGATTTGTCAATCACATTTTTCCACTTGATGCCACTCTGGAAGCTTCCGGAAAGACTCATATAGGGGCCTTCCATATAGAGGCCGTTCATAATTTTGCCTGTACCTGTTTTGGATGCTTCGCGGATGCGGGCAGCACCTTCAATCATGTCGGTAAATGTGAGGTTATGGTACAAGGTTGGCAAGACAGTCGTTTCACCGTGCTTAATGAAGTAATCGGAGCAGTATTGGGGATTCTCCGCAAACAAATAATCGCCGCCGCCATGGATGTGAACATCGATTAAACCGGGTGCCGTATACAGACCGCCGGCATCGATACACTCAGTCCCCTCGGGGATGTTAACATCCTTTGCCCAGCCGGCATCAACAATTCGTCCATTTTCATAAGTCATCGCACCGTCCCAGATGATACCGTCAAGCATAACCAGTTTGGTATTAATTATTGCTTTCATTCGATCGATCCTCCCAGTCAATTACCATTTGTGATCATCATAGCATGCAGCAAAGCACTTAATCAATCAAAGTCTCTACTCAAGTGAACATTACCTGGTCTGCACCTCTTCCTCGACCGGAAATGATTCAAAAAAAACAGTCTCCGACAAGAGCTTGCGATCGAAGTGTTTTGGACCGGGTTTTGCATTGGGTGCAGGATAGCCTATGGGCATCAGGCAGTCAATCTGGAAATACCCCGGTATATTTAGAATTTCCCGGAGTTTAACCGGATCAAAAACACAAACCCAACAGCTGCCAATGCCGATATCCCAGGCCTGCAGCATCATCTGAGTTGTTACAATTGCGGTGTCGGCAAGGTTGGAGCAGAAACCATCGGACGATCGTTTCCAGCAATTTCGCAGATCTGCACAGACGACTAGAATACAGGGCGCATCGAATGTATAGGGTGTTGCTTCCGACAGTTGGCGGATCGTTTCCGGCTGCTGAATCACCAGGATGCGCTGAGGTTGACGATTACCAGCAGTTGGTGCGATCCGGCCAGCCTGAAGAATGAGAGAGAGGTGCTCAGGTTCGATTGCTGATTTCTTAAAACTGCGCACTGAAAACCGTGATGAAATTAATGTAGTATAATCCATCTCAACAGCTGTCTGAGAAACCTTGATTTTCTTCTGCGCTATGTCTATCCGGAAAAGGTGGCGATTCTGGTTGAAGCATTGACACGCGCCCATGATTACCTGTTTGAAGTCCGGTGTTTCAGAAGCATATCCCAGGGTGTCGATATCGTGTTGCGGGATCCGTTTCCTATCGCCGATTTAGGCAATCTGGCCGGATCCTATGTTGATCAGATCAGTACCTATCCCTACATCGTCATTAATTTGCCATTGATTCAAACCACCCAGCAACTAGAAGCAGAACTAAAACCCTATGTCGATCGCGGTATTGATCAAAATAAATTGGATAAAATGCGCAGTCGTAACCTGGCAGAACAGAATGGTAATCGCGACAGTCTGCATGCGACCTGCGCGCACGAGCTTTTTCATGTGATTCAGGAAGAATACCACAACGCTGTTTTTTCGACGGCAATCCGCACCGACAAAGATATTTATTTTGTCACCAAACTCAGCGTCGGCAACCTGCTTGAGTATCTTCGCTACGCCCGTCCGTTGTTTACCAAAGTCAATGTCGCTTACAAAAAGGAAATTGAAAAATACGAGAGTACCTTTACAGCCACAATCCGCGATGTTTTCAGCACCGAAACATCCTTCGATCCGTATCAGGTTCCGGCCTTTACAGATGTCTTACATCGCAGTGCCAAAAAAGTCGGTGGTCCTGCCAGCACGCCTGTCACATTTAAAGGGAAAGACCCCGGGCTCTCTAAGGGCGTCATTCCTGGTGTTTATACAGGCCGGTTGTTTGTTTCATTTGAAAGCAATCTGTCAATGAAATGGCCGAGTACGGTTACAGTCACGGTACGTGGTGACCAAACCGTGTTGATTGACTTTGTCGGCGAGATCACGGAAGGTGCTCTGGTTGCTACGGACAAGCCGGGACATTACCAGTTCTTAGAGAAAACGATGACATCTGACGGTGCCGCCTACCGACCGATGGAAGGCGGACTGGCCTTGTTCAGCGAGGATGGATCGCTCGTCTTTACCTTTATACCAACACGACTGAAACGTTCATATGGCTCAAAGTAATGTGATGACTGAGTCAAGTTCCTTTCATCGCCGCTCACAATATCAATTCGATGTTGTGTTCTATGTCAAGCCTACTTCTTTACTGATTACAGGTTATTCTGTAGAATTGGAATAACAGTCACGATAGATTGGAGATAAGCCCGTGAAACATCCTGACATAGAAGATTTCATCGACGCAATTGTTACCGTTATCAGAGAACAGAATATTGAAGATGCGGTCAAAATGGAGCCGGTTCACTCCTTGACGGATATATTGGCGTTGCGCAAGATAACGCATCTGCGCAAGATAGCGAGAATATTTCAAGTCAAGTATTATTCGAAAAAAGATCGCAAGACGTTGACGGGCGATCTGGTCGCGTCGATGAGACAACCGGAGCTGCTAGCTGAGGTGTTAGACATTCTGCCTGATCAGGAATGGATTTTCTTTTTAAAAGCCGTTCACGAATCAGGCATAACTGTTGAGTATCTGTCGCCTGAGGACTATATCGCTCAACAAAACATCGGACTCATCCAGTCCTTTTTTCATCAGGATCAACTTCATTTGGTGGTTCCGGATGAAATAAAAGCAGCGTTCAAGGTGCTTGAGCAAAACGATTATTCCGAGGACCGAAATTACAAAATGCTGATGAGCAATCTATGCATAGCTGCCATCAATCTATATGGTGTCATCAGCCAGTACGATTTTCTGGATTTGTTTAATCGATATAGTAAAAGGCAAGCGACCCTCGATGAACTTTTCAATAATTTGATTGTACGTGTCCAACAAGATGTTGGATTCTGCTTTTGGGATGATTATATCGTGCATGACTCATTCGAAGATGATGATTTTGAATTGGTGAATGATTTAATTAACGATCGTGCAGGCAAGCCGAAATATGAACCGGCTTTCGATGAACTTCTTCAATATGTAGACTGGAATTATTACGAACAAACACCTCAAATCAGAGCGTTAGACAATTTTTTTAGCAAATATATGGATAATCAGGCACAACGTTTGATGCTCATGGATGAAATTCATGATCTTGCTGCATCGGAAGCCAGACTTCAGGAGTATTTTGATCTGATAGATTCAGTTGGTGTTGAGTTTAAAGGCGAAGCGGAACCCATGAAACTGGCAAATCTTCTGGTTGATGTGCAGAATAACACACGACTTTGGCGAAACCACGGCCATACGCCGAATGAATTGTATCGAAAGGAAACCGGATTAAAAAATGCTGGAGCGGAGATTATCCAATTCCCAGCCAACCGGACTGCCACCAAGATTGGTCGGAATGACCCATGTCCCTGTGGTAGCGGTAAAAAATATAAAAATTGCTGTGGAAAATCATAAAATGATCCACGCATGATTATCCTAGAGATAGTCTGCATCAATTGATGCTTGTTTCGGGGAGTTTTTTGTAGTCGTTTTAATGCCAGAAGTGGTAGAGAGATCTATTTATCTACTTCTCAAATATCGCACTCGACTTGCACTGAAACGATCCATGTCCCTGATAGCATTGATCACTTGATAGTTGAATCCACATTCGGTATATTGAATTCATTATAAAAACTTTTGAGGGGGTTCTGGCATGGAATTTTTCGAGTCTATCGGTCCCTTTATTCTGGCAGTAATCGCAGTTATCATTAACGGTGTGCCTCAGCTACTGTATGCAGAATCTCGGGGCTTCGCCCTGAAACCGGCCGGTTTCGCCTATCTGATCGGCGCTTTCGGAAACCTGTTGACCCGATCGGTAACGCCCATATCGGCGCAGGCTGAAACGATCACGGTAGCCAGCATCAAGAAAAATCTCCGCAACAATGTCAGTTCTATTCTACTGGCTGCGGTGCTGATGCTGACCCTTGCCGCTTTCGGCGGTGTGAACAAGATCGCCGATTTTGCCGGCATGGCTGTTGTATCGGGTATGATGAGCGGTGTCGGCCTGATCCTCGCCGGCGTTTCCTGGGACATGTTTGGCCAGGAAAAGCGGACGACCCTGATCTCGATAGTGGCAGCGATAGCAGCGTATGCTATTTTCCTCAATGATCCCAATAAAGTTGTCTGGACCATCTTCATCTCGGTTGTTGTCGCGACAGCAGACTACCTGTTCCTGCAGAAACGGCGGGTTACATTGTCCGAGACGATTGAGGAAGGCCGAGAACAGCTGCAGATGAGCAACGAATGGCGTTTCTGGAAAAAGGATTACTGGAGTGATTTCAAGCTGATCAAGCCGACGATCAATCTGGCGGTTATCCTGGGCGCGCTCAGCCTGGTGATGCTGAATATCGGCGCCAACATCTCCTTTGGCGGAATCACAGCCAGCATCGCCGGAACAACGCAGAATTACGATCACCTGTCGATGATCAACGCGCTGGCAGACTTTCCCAGTGCCTTGTTTGGCGGACCGCCGATTGAGGCGATCATATCCGGTACAGCAGGCGCACCCTGGCCGGTGCTTTGCGGCATTGTCTTCATGTTTGTCATGGGCATCCTGATCCTCGTTGGTTTGATCAGCCGGCTCGGACGCTACCTCCCGGCCCAGAGCATTGCCGGATTTCTGCTGGTCATCGGTATCCTATTGACATTCATCCCCAACCTGTCAGCCGTTTCCCAATCAGACCAGCCCATCGGCGGCTATATTGCCCTTGGTGTCACAGCCTGGTCGAAAAACCCCTTCCTGGGCATGCTGGCCG
>JAAYBY010000346.1 GCA_012729935.1 Clostridiaceae bacterium
CAATCCTATGCCTTTCACAGCGATGCCTTCGCTTATCACCATTTTGCAGCTGATACGGCAGAGCCGTTTGGCTCGGGTGTACAATCCATTTCTGCTGATGGCGATTCGATTGACACAGAATGGGCACTGCCGGTGCTGCCGGGAATCGTTCTGACGCAGTCGATTCGCTATGAATCTGGCTCGACAGTGGTTACGAAACAGTTTTCGATCCGTAATGAGATGTCGGAGGCAGTAAGGGATGTACGGCTGGTGCACGGAGGCGTTGCTGCTTTCGTCGGCACACCGTACCTGCCGCTGGTGATGAGTGGTGTGGCGCAGCGGTCAATCACCCTTGCTTATCAGGATCCGTTTAATCTGAGACAGATCCACTTCGAAGCCGCGTCAGCGACCCCCTGGAACGTCTGGCAGGCTGGTGAACAAATCACAGTGTTTGATGCGCTGGAATATGATCAGCTGCAGCAGACTGTGGCGGAAACGGTTCTGGAACCTGCCTGCTTTGTCGGCTGGAATCTAACGGATCTGCAGCCGGAGACCAGCTGGTCCGGGACAACACGGGAAGACTTTGCCGCCCGGTCGCCAGCCCCGTCGCCGACCGTGGCACCGACACCTATGCCGACGATGTCCCCGGCTCCGACATCGACACCGTCACCGACACCGGGCCAATCTAATCCACCAGCGACGACTTCGCCTGAACCGGAGCCGACGACACCTGCTTCGACGACCGGGCCGACGAACGAAACAGGGTCACCAGAGTCGTCCGACAGTGATCCGACCGGGACAGACAGCGAAAATGATACTGCCGGTCCACCATCGTCGGGAACACAGCTGCCTGATCAGACGTCAGAAGCGGTAGAACCGGTTCCCCAAACCGGTGAAAACGGAATGCCGATCAGCTGGAGCATTGTATTGTATCTGGTCGCTCTGATTCTGCTGATGTTCGGTCGACGGTTTATCCAACGGACGGACAACTAGCAGCACATATCCGACAGGGGTTTTCTGACTGCCAAGCTTAAAGACCACCTGTTTGTGAATCAGTACATCTGCTTGTTAACGGATTGTTGACGAAATGTCACTGGACGGATGGTTCCGTTTTTGTATAATACATGTGTCTGCCACGAGACGTATTGTGTGAACGAGACACTAACTGAGGTGAATTGCATGAAAAAAAATCAAAGACCGCAGCCGATCGAGTCGAGACCGATTCAGAACGGGCTGGCTGACAAAGGTCAAAAAGGAAAAAAGAAAAAAGGGAAGATCTGGCTGATCGTCTTGATCGTCGTCGCTCTTCTGGCCGTTGTCGGCATTGCCGGCGGAACCTATATCAGTGAATTGCTCAATCTGATCGACCGGACGCAGTGGACCGGTGATCCCAATCTTGATGAAAGCGATTTGATTGAACCGGGCGACACGGTTAATGAACCGGACAGCTCTGGAGGTATCGACCAGGCAGCCAAGGATTATGAAGCGATCAAAAAAATAAAAATCCCGTCCGACAAAGATGTTTACAACATCCTGTTGATCGGATCGGATGAGCGGCCCGGTGAGTCGCGCGGACGGTCTGACGCGATGATCATTGCCTCCATTAACAACCGGACCGGGAACATCCATCTGACCTCGCTGATGCGCGCCATGTATGTCGCAATCCCCGGTCGCGGCTGGTCGATGCTCAATCACAGCTATGCCTGGGGTGGTGCCGATTTGCTGCTGCAGACGATTGAGGATAATCTGAGGATCCAGATTGACGATTACATGGTGGTCAATTTTTCCGGTTTTACCAAGGCGATCGACGCGGTTGGCGGTGTGACCATCACGCTGACCAGTGCTGAGGCAAAGTATCTGGGCTTGTCAGAGGGTGCCAACCGGATGAACGGTGCAACAGCACTCAATTACGCGCGTATCCGGAAAATTGATTCCGATTTTGAACGAACCGGCCGCCAGCGCAAGGTGATTGAAGCACTGATTCAGGAAACGCGTTCGCTGAATATCACGCAGATGACCAATCTGGCAGAAGCACTGCTGCCGTTGGTGCGGACCAACCTGTCAAATACCCAGCTGATTTCCCTGATGACCAAAATGCTGTCTGCGCGTAATTATCCGGTCGATCAGCTGATGCTGCCGCTCAAGGAGCACCGCGAGATGATTTATGTGCGCAAGATGGAAATGTATCGCTTTGATTTCGGTAAAACCATCGAGACGCTGCATACCTTTATCTACGGAACCCGCTGAGGACCGATTTAACCCGATAAAGACTGATAGATTTTTTTACAGGAGGTGCCGCTGCACCTCCTTTTTTGCAGCGTCTGAATTGTCTGAATCGCTGTGCTGTGGTAAGATATGAGAACAATTGTTTGATGAAAGACAGGTGAGATTTTGGCTGGTAACGGGCAGCAGATCATTGTATTGGGCATCGATCCGGGGTACGCCATTACCGGATACGGTGTTATTGCCTACCATCGGAATCATTTTGACTGTCTGGCTTACGGTGTCATCCGGACAAAGGCGTCACAACCATTCCCGGACAGGCTGCTTCTAATTCATCGGCAGCTGTCAGAGCTGATTGAACGCTATCAACCGGATGCGGTTGCCATCGAAGAGCTCTTTTTCAGCCGAAACACCACGACTGCGATTGGAACAGCCCAGGCGCGCGGCGTCTCTGTTCTCAGCGGAGCAGGCGCCGGGCTTCCTGTTTATGAATATACACCCATGCAGGTTAAACTGGCTGTCTCCGGCTACGGACGGGCCGACAAGGGGCAGGTTCAGCAGATGGTGCGCATTCTGCTCAATCTGGATCAGCTGCCGCGTCCGGATGATGCGGCTGATGCGCTGGCGGTTGCCATCTGTCACGCACATTCCGGTAATCGAAGCAGCGCGCTGGCTATTGGAGGGTATCAGTAGATGTATGATTTTATCCGTGGAACGATCGTCCAGCGACAACCGAACAATCTGGTTGTTGAGTGTAATGGCGTCGGATATAAGATTTTGTCTGCACCTGAATTTATGAATCGCTATCCGGCGCGCGGTGAGACAGCGATGATCTTCACCTATCTGTATGTGCGTGAAGATACGATGGCCTTGTACGGTTTTCCCGGTATCGAGGACCGTAATTTGTTTGAACTGCTGTTGTCAGTCAGCGGCATCGGGCCGAAAGTCGCCAGCGCGATTGTCGGTGCTTTACCGCC
>JAAYBY010000347.1 GCA_012729935.1 Clostridiaceae bacterium
CACAATCTTGGTGAAGTGATCGACGGTGTGACGCTGCTGATAGACAATCCAGAAGCGACCATAGAAGATTTGATGCAAGTCGTTACCGGACCGGATTTTCCGACTGGCGGCATCATAATGGGCACTTCCGGCATTCGCGAGGCTTATCAGACGGGTCGTGGACGAATCGTTGTCCGTTCCCGGGTTGAAATCGAACCGATGAAGAGCAATCGCCAGCGCATTATCGTCAACGACCTGCCTTACATGGTCAATAAAGCGCGGTTAATCGAGCGGATTGCAGAACTTGTCAAAAACAAGAAGCTTGAAGGGATTTCTGATCTGCGCGATGAGTCTGACCGCAGCGATCCGGTGAGAATTGTCATTGAGCTGAAACGAGACGCCAATGCCAATGTCGTTTTGAATCAGCTATACAAAAATACGCAGCTTCAAGATGCTTTTAATGCCAATATGCTTGCGCTTGTGCCGGATGAGCACGGACGCTATGAACCAAAAGTGATTAACCTGTTGGAGGCATTACAGCACTATATTGCTCATCAGAAAGTAGTGATCAGGCGACGGACGCTTTTTGATCTTGAGAAAGCTGAAGCCAGAAAGCACATTGTAGACGGTCTTCGCATGGCGATCGATCACATCGATGAGGTGATCGCGATTATCCGCTCATCACGAACGGAGGAAATCGCGAAAAACCGTTTGATGGAACGATTTGGTTTCACCGACAAACAGGCACAGCACATTGTTGATATGCGCCTTGGTCGTTTAACAGGACTCGAACGCGATAAGCTGGAGAAAGAATATCTTGATTTGTGTGAAAAAATCGAGTATTACCAGAAAGTCCTGGCCGATGAAGCAGTTTTGCTTGATGTTATTAAAGACGAGCTGGCCCAGATCAGGAACCGATATGTGGATGAACGGCGCACAGAAATCGAACTGACTGAGGAAGACATTGATGATGAATCTCTGATTCAGGAAGAAGATATCGTTGTGACAATGACGCATTTCGGTTATGTCAAGCGGATGCCTGTTGACACCTGCAACATTCAGCATCGAGGCGGACGTGGTGTCAGCGGCATGCAAACCCGTGAGGAGGATTTTGCCGAAACGATACTCATTACCTCAACCCATGATGTGCTCCTGTTTTTTACAAACTACGGGCGTGTCTACAAGCTGAAAGGTTATCAGATACCGGAGGCGAGCCGTCATGCCCGCGGAACGGCGATCGTCAATCTGCTTCATCTGGACGGCGGGGAAAAGGTCAAGACATTGATCCCCATCCGATCCTTTGACCCCAAAAGCCGGTTGTTGATGACAACGCGCAAGGGTATCGTCAAGAAGACATTGCTCGCCGAATACGCGAACATCAATAAGAGTGGTCTGATCGCAATTAATCTACGTGAAGACGATGAGCTGGTTGGCGTTCAGCTGATTCATGACACCTGCGATATAATTCTGGTGACTCGCCAGGGATTGTCAATTCGTTTCTCGGAACGACAGGTTCGCGCCACCGGGCGTAATACACAAGGTGTCATCGGTATCAACCTTGACAAGGACGATGATGTAATCGGCATGGTATTGACGATGGAGGATCGCACTTTGCTCGTCGTGTCTGAACGTGGTTACGGTAAACGGACTGAGCTGGAAGAATACCGCTCCCAGACACGCGGCGGCAAGGGCTTGATCACTTACCGCCCTTCGGAGAAAACAGGCCTGCTGGCTGGTGTCTCATTGGTCGAAGAGGACTACGATGTTATCCTGATCAATGATTCTGGAATTATGATTCGAATTGCAGCTTTAGAGATTCCGATTCTCGGACGAATCACCCAGGGCGTTACCCTGATGCGGACACGCGAAGGCAAAGTTGTCGACATGGCTGTTGTTGAGGCGGTTGCGTGTGAAACAGATGAGGCTGACGAACCGGTGATGGATTCCGACGATGCGACTGACACCTGATGATTCCTGATGCAGGGCATTCCTGATCGTGATGCAAAAACAACTGACCGCCGACTCGTGGTGCAGAAGCAGCTTTCGAGTGCTTCAGAACACCCGGCAGCAGTGTTGATATTTTAATTTTGAATCAACCAAAAGACTGGAAAATTAATACTTTTCAGGTCGTGAAAAGGTGTTGACAAAGCCAGATTTCGATGATAAGATAGCAAAGCGCCTCGAACGGAAACGAGGTACGGACCTTGAAAATTGAACAGTGAAACAAACAAAGACGAGCCAAAGTTCAATTCAAAATGAGTTGA
>JAAYBY010000348.1 GCA_012729935.1 Clostridiaceae bacterium
CAGTAACAGATATTGAACGGGGGAACAACATGGAGAGAAAAATCATTCTCAGCGGCGCGCGGCCGACCGGTGAAATTCATCTGGGCAACTACTTCGGCGCATTGGAAAACTGGGTTCGTCTCCAGAATGATTACGATTGCTATTTTTTTATTGCTGACTGGCATGCGTTGACAACCGGCTATGATGAGACCGCTGATCTTCCGGAAAACCTGATTCAGCTCATCGCCGATTATCTGGCCTGCGGACTGGATCCGGACAAGTCGGTTCTCTTTCTGCAGTCACAAATACTCGAACAGGCTGAACTACACCTGCTTCTGAGCATGATCACACCGCTGTCCTGGCTTGAACGGTGTCCAACCTACAAGGACCAGATCAGTCAGATGAAAAACAAAGACATCACAACCTATGGGTTTCTTGGATATCCCTGTCTGATGGCGTCCGACATTTTGACTTACAGGGCTGATTTTGTGCCGGTTGGTGAAGATCAGCTGCCGCACCTCGAACTGTCACGGGAGATCGCAAGACGCTTCAATCATCTGTACGGCCAGGTTTTTCCGGAACCGCAGCCGCTGTTGACCACGGCAAAAGTTCTGCCGGGGACAGACGGCCGGAAAATGTCGAAAAGTTATCACAACACCATCACATTTGCCGATGAGCCTGAAACAGTCAGGAAAAAGGTCATGAGTATGGTGACTGATCCGGCCCGTATCCGCAAAGACGATAAAGGGCATCCTGAAGTCTGTTCAGTCTATGCATTCCACAAAGTGTTTAACGCGGAAGAATGGGATGAGATCGGTGCCAGTTGTCGGGCCGGTACCATCGGATGTGTTGCCTGCAAGAAAAAACTGCAGGAAAAACTGCTGGCCTTTCACCGGCCGATTCATGAAAAACGTAAACAGCTTCTTGAGAACAGAGACGATCTACGCCGAGTGATTAGAGCGGGGTCGGACAAAGCCAGGCAGAAAGCTGCGGAAACCATGATTGACGTGCGGCGCGCCATGCATTTGGGACTTTAATTGATGGCTGAACGGATGGAACGAAATCTGCCGGAACTGAAAATAAGCCAGTTTGAAGGGCCGCTGGATTTGCTGTGCCATCTGATCGAAAAGAACCAGATCGATATTTATGATATTCCGATTGCCGAGATAACGGAGCAGTATCTTGCTTATCTATCCGGTCTCTCAGAACTGGATATGGATACGGCCAGTGATTTTCTGGTGATGGCCTCAACACTTCTGCACATTAAATCCCGGTTGCTGCTGCCGCAGCGCAGCAAGGTCATGGCGGATGAAGGAGAAGACCCGAGAGAAGAACTGGTGATGAGAATACTGGCTTACAGACGCTGCAAGACAATTGCAGTCAGGCTGAAAAACCAGCACGAGCAGTTTGCCCATATCTCACTTCGTCTGCCTGAACCGGTTGCGAGACTTGGAATCCACCGGCTGGCTGATCCCGAGCCCATCAGCTGGAGCTTGTTTGTCAAGGCTTGCGAACGGCTTTCCATGCAGAATCGTGCCCGTTTCCAGGACCAGGCTGAACGGATAACCGGTCTTCTAAAACGGGAAAAAATTTCTCTCAGTGAAAAAATGGTTCAGATCTGGCAATCCATTACCAGACAGGTCCGCGTCTTCTTTCACGAGTTGTTTCCGACTGATTCGACAACCAGAGCAGAACGCGTGACTGGATTTCTGGCATTGCTTGAGCTGATGCGCCTGAACCGTATAAATGTCCGGCAGGATCGGCCGTTTGATGTTATGCTGATTCAGAAAAACCAGATACGCGATCATGAAGATAAAGAGTGGGATGGAACCGGTCTGCCAGCTTCTATTGTGGAGGAAAAAGATTATGCCTGATGCCGATCCGTACCGCCGGATTGATCCGGATATTGACCGCTCAGACGCGTCAGATGATTCGTTTGTTCTGCCGTCTGATCAAATTCCAGCCGCACTGGAAGCGTTGCTGTTTGCCGCCGGAGACCCGCTGCCGCTGGAAAAAATCCAGCAGATAACCGGCTTAGAGCGGACGCTGCTGGTTCAATATTTAAATGCGCTTTCTGAGCGAATCGCCCAGAATGCCAATCGCGGGTTGCTGCTGCGCGAAATTGAAGGCCACTATTTTCTGTGTACGAAACCTGAGATGAAGGATCTGCTTCAGCGACTGTATCAGCCACGCCATCGACCACCTCTTTCTCAGGCTGCTTATGAGACGCTGGCTGTGATTGCCTACAACCAGCCGGTCACACGCGCCCAGGTTGAGGCTGTCCGCGGTGTTAACAGCGACAGTATCATCATACGTCTGATCGAGCGTAACCTGATTGAGGAAACCGGCCATCTGGACTCGCCTGGCCGCCCGCTGCTTTACGCGACGACGAAACAGTTCCTGATGGATTTCGGATTGCGGTCTGTTCAGGATCTACCGCCGATGGAAATGATGATGTATCAGACACTCCAGGATTTTGAAACAACACTCGAAGAAGCATCTGGTCGTAAGAGTGATCGACAGATTTCAATTGACCAGCTGATTGACACGGTGCGTCCGCCGGCTGATAACCCGGAACAGTTGCCCGATCCAGACAGCTGTGAAGCGGTAATCATGTCTGACGACACTGTCCTGGCTGTTTCTGAAGTCTTGTTTGGTGATGAACGCGAGTCGGCAGAGCAGTTGGACGACACAACCGACCAATCAGGACAGGAGAAAGAAAAAGAAGTCGGTCCCGGTTGATCTATTGCGCAGCTTAAATTATAATCATATTTGGTGGTTTATTCGGTTTTATATAAACCGCCAGACAAACAGTAGAAAATTTGAACAAATTAATGAGGTGAATTACATGGGATCTCGAGAAAAAATGACCGGGTACGTCGACAAGCGAGCCTCTCTGG
>JAAYBY010000057.1 GCA_012729935.1 Clostridiaceae bacterium
CAGAGAAAATTGTCGCTGATTTCATAATTGAATAACCTTAGTTCCTTTTCATGCTGATCCAGATAGATGCGGATCGCAGCCAGATCATCCGGTTTAATGCCAGCGATCGGAGTGATGAAGGCCTTGAAGCCTTTTCCATCCAGAACCGAAAACAGGTAGTCGTTATAGTTCCCGAAAATCATCTCATCCGCATCGCGTTTTTCCCAGCTGATGCGCTCGGCAAGTTTTGCTAATTGTTTTGATATCATTTTCTGCACCTCGTTTGATTCCTTTTTTCTTTATGACTTGTGTATATTATAACGTGATTAGCTCTCTTCATGTAAAGAGATGGCGGTAAACTGGCAAAATAGGCAGAATTTTTTTGAAAAATTTGCCTAAGTAATCGGATAACCGGCCAAAACATTAGAATAACCGTTTAATCTGCCACAATAGATAGAATAAAGAATGCAATTAACAACAGCCGTCATGTCAGGCTGCGACTATTGCCAGCACGGATAAATCGTGATACAATTGCCAAGGCTCAATTACACACATGGGACAGTTTCAACCTGTTGCCCGAACCCGGAAGCGGTCGGCTGCAAACCCATGGAGGAAAAAACAGGAGGACTTAGACTATGGCTGTTATCAGCATGAAACAACTACTCGAATCAGGTGTTCATTTTGGACATCAGACCCGCCGCTGGAATCCCAAAATGGCGGAGTACATCTACACCGAACGCAACGGTATCTACATTATTGATCTTCAGAAGACAGTTCGAAAAGTCGAAGAAGCGTATCTCTATGTCAGAGAGGTTGCCATGAACGGCGGAACCATTCTTTTTGTGGGCACCAAGAAACAGGCTCAGGATTCGATCCGGGAAGAAGCGGAACGCTGTGACATGTATTTCATCAATAACCGCTGGCTGGGCGGTACGCTGACCAATTTCGTCACCATCCGCAAGCGGATCAAACGGCTGTCTGAATTGAAAGAGATGGAAGCAGATGGAACATTTGCCCTGCTGCCCAAAAAAGAAGTGGCCAAACTTAGACTTGAGATGGAAAAACTCGACAAGAACCTTGGCGGTATCAGCGCGATGGAACGCTTGCCGGACTGTGTCTTCGTAGTCGATCCGCGCAAAGAGCACATTGCTGTTCTGGAAGCACGCCGCCTCGGTATCCCGATCATTGGTATTGTTGATACCAACTGCGATCCCGATGAAGTGGATTATGTCATTCCCGGTAATGACGATGCCATCCGCGCGGTTAAACTGATCGCAGGGAAAATGGCGGACGCCGTTCTGGAAGGTCGCCAGGGTGAACAGATTGAAGCGTCTGATGAAGAGCAGAAGGATGACGAATCTGAGATGGCTCAGGATCAGGCTGCAGAAGCATAATTTTGGAGGTGCACAATGGCTATCAGCATTGAATTAATTAAGGAATTAAGAGAGAAAACCGGTTCCGGTATGATGGACTGTAAAAAAGCCCTGACAGAATCGGATGGCAATATCGAAAAGGCGATCGACTGGCTGCGCGAGAAGGGCATTGCCTCGGCGGACAAAAAAATGTCGCGTATCACAGCTGAAGGGATTGTCGATGCATACATCCATGGCGGCGGTCGCGTCGGCGTTTTGATTGAAGTGAATATCGAAACCGATTTCGCGGCTAAGAATGAGGCGTTCAAACAGATGGTTCGTGATATTGGCATGCAGGTTGCCGCGATGAAACCGTTGTGGGTTTCCAGAAATGACGTGCCTGAAGAGGCTCTGGAGCGCGAGCGCAGTGTTGTTCGCAACCAGGCTCTGAATGAGGGTAAGCCGGAAAAGATTGTCGATAAAATTGTCGAGGGTCGTCTGGCTAAGTTTTATCAGGAAAACTGCCTGCTTGAGCAAGCTTTCATCAAGGATGACAGCAAGACGATTGAGACACTGGTCAAGGAAATGATCGCTCGTGTCGGCGAGAACATTTCTGTTCGCCGGTTTGTCCGGTTCGAGCTGGGTGAAGGTCTTCAGAAGCGAGAAGAAAATTTCGCCGAAGAGGTTATGAAGCAATTTCAATGATTCATAAAGGGACATGCTGGTCATGTCCCTTTTTTAAAAGGAGGTCATGTATGTCTGCTGTTTATAAGCGAATATTACTGAAACTAAGCGGTGAAGCGCTGGCCGGCGATAAGGGATTCGGTCTGGACAGCCAGACACTCAGGACACTGGGTGAGACAATCAAGGAATTAGCTGACCAGGGAGTGGAAGTTGCCGTTGTCGTTGGCAGCGGTAATTTCTGGCGGGGAAGGACCAGTGCCGGAATGGATCGTGTAACGGCAGATCATATGGGTATGCTCTGTACTGCTGTCAATGTGCTCGCTCTGTCTGATGCACTGGAACAGGCAGGCGCTGTAACGCGTGTACAGAGTGCCATTGAGATGCGCCAGATTGCCGAACCCTATATTCGCAAACGCGCAATTCGCCATCTTGAAAAAGGTCGTGTAGTTTTGTTTGCCTGTGGAACCGGAAATCCTTTTTTCACGACGGACACGGCCGCAGCGCTGAGAGCGTCGGAAATCGAAGCGGATATTATGTTCAAGGCGACACTGGTTGACGGTGTTTATGACAAAGACCCGCACAAGCATGCTGACGCAGTCCGGTTTGAAACGATCAGCCATGATCAGGTTCTGCAAATGGATCTCAAGGTCCTCGACGCGACTGCTGCCGCGCTCTGCCGTGACAACCACATGACCATCGGGGTGTTCAGTCTGTCCGACCCGCGGAACATCATAAGGATGGTCAACGGCGAGAAGATCGGAACCATCATCCAGTAGGCCCGATTGAACAATCGGCGGCAATCAGCTATAATAGGCCACAGAAAGCTAACGCATCAAATGGAGGGCAGCATATGGCGATGATAGAGATTACAAAAGAAACCTATCGTCCGTACAAGGAAAAAATGCAGAAGACGATTCATGTCCTTCAGGACAATTTCAACGCCATTCGGGCAGGACGTGCGAACCCGCATGTGCTGGATCGGGTGATGATTGATTATTATGGTGTGCAGACGCCGATCAATCAGGTTGCCAACATTCAGATTCCTGAAGCACGGATGATCACGATCACACCCTGGGATCCGACCACGCTTAAGACGATTGAGCGTGCTATTCAGGCATCCGACATTGGAATCAATCCGAATAACGACGGTAAAATGCTGCGGCTGACATTTCCGCCGCTTACCGAGGATCGTCGACGCGATCTTGTCAAAACCATTCATCGCTACGCCGAGGAGTCTCGCATAGCGATCCGTAACATCCGTCGTGAAGCACTCGACAAATACCGTGCGCATCTGAAGAAAAAAGAGATAACCGAAGATACACTTTCTGAAATTGAAAAAAGCATCCAGGAACTGACCGATAAATATATAGCCGAAATTGATGCGTTGGTCGTCGAAAAAGAAAAAGATCTGATGGAACTATAAGGAAACGATAGAAAAATCAAGTATCTTCCGGACCGGGCGATAGCCGCCCGGTTCTTCTTTCAAAGGGCTGAGCATGTCACGACTTCGCAACATCATTCAATCGATATGGCCGCGATCCGACTACCGGAAACATGAGCCATTTGGCGCATCGGATCAGCCGCCGGCCGGTACGTTAAAGATACCGGCGCACGTAGCGGTCGTGATGGACGGAAACGGCCGCTGGGCCAGACGTCAAAAATTACCGAGAAGTGCCGGGCACCGGGCTGGCGCCGAAAATCTGCACCGGCTGTGTGATTTGTGCATCCGCTATCAAATCAAGTACGTGACTGTCTATGCGTTTTCCACCGAAAACTGGTCCCGCCCGTCAGAAGAAGTGAAGACGCTGATGGATCTGTTTGTTGAATTTTTCAACCGCTATGATGCTGAACTGGCTGACCGTGATATTCGCCTCCGTTTTTCCGGTGACGAAGATGATCTGCCGGACCATGTCCTGAAAACAATGAGGCGGGCTGAAGCGGTTTCAGCAGATCGGAAGACACTCCAGCTGATAGTCGCCTTCAATTATGGCAGCCGACGCGAACTGGTCGAAGCCTGCCGCAGGATCTGCCGTTCCGTTCAGGCAGGGTCCATAACGGTTGACCAGATATCTGAACAGACTCTATCGGATTCACTTTATATTCCGGACATACCGGATCCTGACCTGATTATCAGACCAAGCGGCGAAATGCGCCTGTCGAATTTTCTGCTCTGGCAGGCCGCTTACGCGGAGCTTTGGTTCTCCGATGTACTTTGGCCGGACTTCAATGAAAGCCATTTTGTAGCGGCGCTCGAGGCTTATACGCATCGTGATCGCAGGTTTGGCGGTGTTCAGTCGTCATGAAACAGCGAATTTTAACGGGCATTCTTTTTGCGCTGGTCGTTGCGGCGTTCATAATCCCCGGATTCTGGACCATCTGGCCGCCGATCATTTTTTTGTCAGGTGTCGCGGTTGTTGCGGCACTGGAAATCGATGGGGCGATGCGAGCCTGCAGCCGCAAACCATGTCGATCACTGGTTGTGGCTGGCAGCCTGTTCATGTTGCTGCCGCTGCTGGCCGGAATGCTGCATCCAGAGACAAATCCGTTGATGGCGTCCGGATTCGCCCTTGGGCTGACACTCTTTTTCCTGGCACTGTTTTCAGGAATCAGTTCGATTATCCGCCTGCTCATCGATGGCCCCGCTTCCTTTCCTGATGCCCTGGCAACCGGTGGCATTATGCTTTATATCGCATTCCCGCTCAGCTGTGCCATGCTGCTGGTCAGCCAGATGCCTGACGGATTTATCTGGTTGATCATCGGTCTTTCAGCACCTTGGGTTTCAGATGTTTTTGCTTATTTCAGCGGCTCATTGCTTGGACGTCGTCAGATCGTGCCCAGGCTCAGTCCGAAAAAAACAATTGAGGGCAGTCTGGGCGGGATTGTGGGCAGTATTCTGTCCCAATTAGTCGTTTTCTATCTTTTTCGTGACTGGTTCGGCAGACCTGACCTGCCCTCATCCACTGTGTTTTTGTTTGCGATTCTGACCGGCCTGCTGCTCAGTGTATTTTCACAGTTGGGAGACTGGCTGGCATCAGGGTTTAAGCGGTACTGCGGTGTCAAGGATTTTGGATCTGTCTTACCTGGACACGGTGGTTTGATGGATCGATTCGACAGCGTTTTTTTCACATTGCCGATAGCCGCTTTTCTGGCGATCCTGTATCAGGTTATCGGCACCTGAACAGGAGGTCATTATGACGAAGTGTATTTCATTACTTGGTTCAACCGGCTCGATTGGACAGCAGACACTTGCTGTCTGTTCGTTTCTGAACATACCTGTAAAAGCGATGACAGCCGGTAAAAACCGTGAACTTCTTTTGCAGCAGTCAATTCAGTTTCAACCGCAGATGATCAGCATCGCCAGCGAAGCAGACGCCCTATGGCTGCGTGACCATCTGAAAGACGTCTGCCCCGGGACAACAGTCCTTTGCGGCAGAGAAGGAAATCTGTCAGCCGCCACCTGGCCGGAAACCGACACACTGGTGGCTGCCATGGTTGGTGTTGCCGGCCTTGAACCCGTTCTGGCGGGTATTCGGGCGGGGAAAAACATTGCTCTGTCGAACAAGGAGACATTGGTATCAGGCGGATCCCTGGTGATGCCGCTGCTTAAAAAACATAACAGCAGACTGCTGCCGGTCGACAGCGAACATTCTGCTATCTGGCAATGCCTCAACGGGCAGCCTGATCATTCGTTGAAACGAATTTTCTTAACCGCATCAGGCGGGCCGTTCCGCGGCTGGACAAAAGACCAGCTGAAATCGGTTCGTCTGGCAGATGCCCTGAATCATCCGACCTGGCGAATGGGTGGAAAAATAACAATCGATTCAGCGACGCTCATGAACAAGGGACTGGAAGTGATCGAGGCAGCCTGGCTGTTTGACTGCCCGGTCAATCAAATAGAAGTTGTCGTCCACCCGCAAAGTATCATTCATTCGATGGTTGAATTGCAGGATGGCTCAGTGCTCGCTCAAATGGGTTTTCCGGACATGAAGCTGCCGATTCAGTATGCTTTAACCTGGCCGGAGCGACACGTGTCGGATGTACGGCCGTTTGATCCATTTGACCGGCAAGCCGCGCAGCTCACGTTTGAAGCACCGGATCTTGAGACCTTCCGGCTGTTGGGACTGGCTTATGAAGCAGCTAAAACAGGCGGAACACTGCCGGCCGTCATGAACGCCGCAAATGAAGCTGCTGTGGGATTATTTCTTGGCGAAGCCATCCAATTTACGGATATCGAACGACTGGTTGCCGGCTGTATGAACCATCATCTGAAATCTGATTTCATGACAGCTTTCAGCTTTGATGATATGATGAATTGTGATCGCGAAGCCAGAGCGTATGTTCTGGACCTCGCTGAATCTGGCAAAGGAGTCTAGCAGCGCATGGGTATTATGGGTATCATTGTCGGTATTCTTATCCTGAGTGTCATGATGATCGTTCATGAACTGGGGCATTATTTGACCGGTCGAAAACTGGGTTTTACCATCGAGGAATTCTCAATTTTTATGGGCCCTGTTCTGTTCTCATGGGAGCGAAACGGAATCAAGTACAGTATTAAACTGTTTCCGATCGGTGCTTCCGTCCGATTTGCAGGTGAATTTTCGGATGACGAACCGGGATCTGCCGATCCGGGTCATTTTTACAATCGGCCGTTGTGGGCTCGCGCGACCGTTATTGCCACTGGCCCTGCCTTAAACCTTCTTTCGGGTATTCTGGCCTTTTTTATCATGTTTGTATCGTTTGGATATACGATTCCGCTGATTGCTTCTGTACCAGACCTGTCGCTGGCTTCCGAGGCAGGAATCGAGGCAGGTGACCGTATCCTTGAAATCAACGGAACGCGCGTCAGGACAACGCTCGATTATTCAGCCGAAACGATGTTTATTCAAAAGGACGAGGCGATGGTTCTTGTTGTTCGCTCAGCTGATCAGACAACACGGACGGTCACGCTAAACCCGGCTTATCGAGATGCCTATCGGCTCGGAATTACTGTCACGACAGGTTCAGATGGCAGGATTGCGATCGAATCAGTCGATCCGGATTCCAACAATGGCAATCCGGTATTGCAGGCCGGTGACATCATCCTTTCAGCAAACGGTGCATCGAGTACAGATATGCAGGCTTTTTCCAAAGCAGTGGCAGACAGCAAAGGCGAACCGATGCAAGTCAGTATCTTACGTGACGGATCCGAACAGACCGTGACGATGCAGGCAACCCGATACAGCGATCCTGTTGACACAGGCATTTACTTTGCCTCGTCACAGGCGGCAGGCCCGGCAATCGGACAATCATTCCAATGGTCCTGGTCGATCGTCAAGGTCACATTCAAGAGCATCGGAGCCATGTTCAGCGGCACCATCAGGCC
>JAAYBY010000349.1 GCA_012729935.1 Clostridiaceae bacterium
AAGCCGGACGATGTTGCCGGACTGGTTGCCTATCTGGCCTCACCTTCGAGTGGTTATCTGACCGGCCAGGTGATTGAAATATCAGGAGGACTGTCCTTGTGAGTACTAAGAATCAACAGATCAATCAGAAAGCAACCGGCCGTAATTCTGGCGCAGAAAAACGTCGCGTTGTCATAACGGGTGCCGGAGTGGTTACGCCGATCGGCCTTGATCTGGCAACGTTCTGGAATAATCTACTGCAAGGTGTTGTGGGTATTCAGCCGCTTAATTTGGCAGGGATGGAGCGTGAACGTGTTCATCTCGCTGCTCAAATACCATCGTTTGATCCGCTGCAGGTAATGGATCGAAAAGATGCCCGCCGGATGGATCGATACTGTCAGTTTGCGGTTGCGGCCGCTGCGGAAGCCATACAGAACAGTCGGATCGACCTCAACAGTCATGATCCATGGAAGACTGGCGTTATCATCGGCAGCGGTGTTGGTGGACTGGAAACCATGGCGACGGAATACAGAAAATTGTATTTGGAAGGAGGGCCAGGACGCGTTTCGCCGCTGTTCATCCCGATGATGATCGCCAATATGGCAGCCGGCCAGATATCAATGATCTATCAGGCCAAGGGGAGCAGCCTGTGTGTGACCACTGCCTGCGCATCCGGGACACATGCAATAGGAGAAGCATATCGATCTGTACAGTCAGGACAGCTGGATGTCTGCATTGCAGGCGGTGCTGAAGCGCCTGTGACACCGATCGCCATAGGTGGATTCGATAATATGAAGGCTCTGAGCCATGCCAGTGATCCCCATCAGGCTTCAATACCGTTCGATCGGCGTCGTGATGGTTTCATAATCGGCGAAGGTGCCGGTATTGTCGTTCTCGAAACACTGGAGCATGCGATGCAGCGCGGGGCCGGGATCCTGTGTGAAGTTGCCGGCTACGGATCGACCGCAGATGCTTACCACATAACAAGTCCTGACCCCGAAGGTTTTGGTGCTTCCAAAGCGATGCAGTTTGCCCTGGATGACGCTTCACTGGATCCGTCGGACGTCTCCTATATCAACGCACACGGAACCAGCACACCACTGAATGACAAATATGAAACGCTGGCCATTAAACGGGCACTTGCCGATCGGGCCGGATACGTTCCCGTCAGTTCAAGCAAATCGATGACCGGCCACATGCTGGGAGCTGCTGGAGCTGTTGAGGCGATCGTCTGTGCATTGGCGATTACCCACGATGTGATCCCGCCGACGGTTGGTTTGCATGAACCAGATCCGGAATGCGATCTGGATTATGTTCCGAATAAAGCCCGCCATCAGGCCGTTACGGTCGCACTCAGCAATTCACTGGGATTCGGCGGCCATAATGGAACACTCTGTTTTCGAAAGGTGAACAAAAATGAAAATAAATGAGATGATCGAACTGATGAAGCATATGAAAGGAAACGACATCATCGTTCTTGAGACTGAAACCAACGGTACCCATCTGCGGCTCGAACGTTCTGAAGTCGTGAGCGATATCAGATCCGCGGAAAATCATCAAAAATATTCGACAGATGTCAACACACAGCCGATTTTGTCTGAACCGGCAGCAACACCTTGTGAGGATGCAGACCAGCAGGTGATTCAGGCTCCGATTGTCGGTGTTTTCTACGCAGCTCCGTCACCGGAAAATGAACCGTTTGTTTCTGTCGGTTCAAGCGTTCAGGCAGGTGACCCTCTTTGTATCATCGAAGCGATGAAGCTTATGAACGAGGTAACCTGTCCCTGTTCGGGAATCGTCCGTGAAATCATGGTTTCTGACGGTGAACGAGTCGAATTCGGCCAGCCGATGATCCGCATCGACACCCGGCCATAAGAGGAACAAAAAATGGATATTCATGATATCAAAAAAATTATCCCGCACCGCGAGCCGTTTATTCTGGTAGACCAGATTGAATACCTTGATGACGAGCATGTGGTCGCCTTGAAACATGTCACCGGACAAGAAGATTTTTTTCGCGGTCATTTCCCCGGTCACCCGGTCATGCCTGGCGTTTTGATTATTGAGGCGATGGCTCAGGCCGGTGCGGTCTGTGTTTTAAAACGCGATGCATTTCGCGGGCGTCTGGCGTTTTTTGCCGGAATGGACAAGGTGCGGTTCAAGCGCCAGGTGATACCCGGTGACACCATTCGGCTGGACGTCCGTCTCAAACAACTCCGTGGAACAATCGGATTTGCGACCGGCCGGGCTTATGTCGATGATCAATTGGCTGCATCGGCGGATATCATCTTTGCGATAGGAGCATAAAACAACCATGTTTGACAGAATACTGATTGCCAATCGCGGTGAAATTGCAGTGACGATTATTCGCGCCTGCCGGGAAATGGGAATCCATTCAATCGCGGTTTGTTCTGCGGCGGATCGAGACGCGCTGCATGCCCAGCTGGCAGATGAATGCATCTGTATCGGCCCGGCGGCATCAAAGGACAGCTATCTCAATCAACAGGCAATACTGACGGCGTGTCTGTTAAGCAAGGCACAGGCTATTCACCCAGGCTTTGGATTTTTGTCTGAAAACGCGTCCTTTGCCCGCCTGTGCGAGCAGTGTGGCATCGCCTTTATCGGACCATCAGTCGACACCATTCGTAACATGGGTAATAAAGCAAATGCCAGGGCAATCGCTGTGTCAGCCGGTGTTCCGGTCATCCCCGGCAGTTCCGGGGCAGTGGAAACGTTAGAGGAGGCAAGGCAGATCGCAGAAAAAATCGGTTTCCCTGTTCTGATCAAAGCGTCAGGCGGCGGCGGCGGCAGGGGTATGCGTATTGCCCGGAACAGGGAAGACGTTGAGCATGCCTGGCTAAATGCCCGTGCGGAATCGCGGGCCTGCTTCGGCGA
Source organism: Clostridiaceae bacterium (assembly GCA_012729935.1). Taxonomy (GTDB): domain Bacteria; phylum Bacillota; class Clostridia; order Saccharofermentanales; family UBA5734; genus JAAYBY01. The sequence continues at coordinate 2,875 of JAAYBY010000349.1, forward strand.
TGATCAGATGTATCTCGAAAAGAAACTGGATCAGCCACGGCATGTGGAAATTCAGGTGCTGGCAGATCACCACGGCAACATCATTCACCTGGGTGATCGTGATTGTTCGATGCAGCGGCGCAGCCAGAAAATTCTGGA
>JAAYBY010000350.1 GCA_012729935.1 Clostridiaceae bacterium
AACCTCAGAAGATGTTGGGATTGTAGCACTATCAGCTCCAAGTATTGTAATGCTTCTTACTTTTTCTTCCGGTACAACTACGCTTTCGTCATAGGTTCCCGCAGCTATCTGAATTGTGTCTCCGTCTGCTGCTGCATCAATGGCCGCTTGGATGGTGTTATAACTATATCCTTCCCCTTCCGGTCCGACTGTGATTACTGTCTCTCCTGTTACTGCTGCTACCGAAACAGGCATCAGAGATAATAACAGGAGTACCGATAATACAATTGCTAAACGTTTCTTCATTTCTACAGCTCCTTTATTGGTTGTTTTTTATCTAAGCAACGTCGCTGATGCACTACTTGTGAATGGCTCGACGTCATTTAGCCTTGATTGGTTGATCCGAAGTTTCAGGACAATCGGATCATCCTGATCGCGATGATGCAGATTGCATCCCTAATGGCAGAACGCGACATAAATCCGAGGTTTTGACTGCCACTTTCTGACATGTAAAACCTCGAGTCATCGACCATTGAAATGCGTTCCTTAAATTGTTGTTGGAATAAATTATTCGATTTAATGCTTTTGATCTGGTTTTTGATACACCTCAACACAGACAGGTCGTAACCATTTTTAGGGTGTTTGTTCGACTTCTGCATAACAGTGCTCCAAAGACTTGAAGAACCATCAGGTAATGTTTGATCGGCGGCTATCATAACGCTCCTGCTGGATTGGATTGAAGTTTCGAACAGTAAATACTGGTGGAAACTTAATTCGATTATAAAAAATATTCTTATTAATTTCATATTATAGTCACAACGCTTTAACTGTGCAACCCTTTATAAGAATCGGGCTCAGATTGATAATGTTTATTTAACTCATTAATCATTAATTATTGGATGATTTATGGACTGTCAAGTATTATTTATCATAATTTTCGATTGACTCAGTGCTTGTTCTTTTCCTGTATTCGATAATGAATTCTATTTATTTAATCAAACATCGTATGTTGAATTTTTGCTAATGGCACATCGGTTCATACCATTGAAACGCCCTGGGGGAAAGCCCTTTGAACATTTGAATGAGCAGCGTGACCAATGATCTCATACGTTGAGATTAGAATCAGCGAATCAGTTATATCACATCTTATAACCCACTCATTCGGTTTTGATATCTCCCCGCTCTTTCAGGTCAGCGACAATATTGTCGTAAAATTCTTTATCAATTTTGTATTTGGTACGGTAAACCAGATAACCAGCTGCAATACTGATTAACGGTAGAATAAACATCGCGGCTTTCATCATGAACAGACCTTCGCTTGAGACATCAGCCGGCGTTTTGGCTTCGTTGATGCCGGATAGAATCAGTGTGACACCGACGATACCACTGGCTGCCGCACCACCGATTTTATTGATAAAGGGCTGAAGAGATAAAGTGATACTGTTATTGCGCCGCCCCAGTTTCCACTGGCCATACTCAATGGTGTCCGCGAGAAACACCAGCATCAGGAGCTGAATAAATGCCTGACCGAGAAAGACGAGAATACCAGCTGCCCCGATAAAAACCATGTTCATTGGTGAGAAGAAAAACAGGATATAACCGAGTCCAACCAGAGCCATGGCCGCGCTGTACAGTGTTTTGCGGGTGAACCGTTTGCGAAACAAAGGAAAGATGGCCAGCGCGATTATCTGGGACACGCCCAGAATCAGCGCAAAGATCGCATACATATCCTCGTTGCGATAAGCATATTTGAAGAAGTAAAGTCCAAAACTGGTGGTCGTCACATATCCGATCATGAATAAAGCCATCGAGACAGCTGTATAGAGCAGCTGATCATTCTTGAATATGATCTTGACCATGTCGCGCAGCTTCGTCTTTTCTTCTTCACGAAACATGGAACGCGGCTCTTTGACACCGACCAAAGTCACAATCTGCCCGGCTATCATGAGCGTGGCAATGATTAAAGCAAAGACGAAATAGGCTTGTTTCATGCTGTTTAATGCTTCACCCAGAGCGCTGGTAATCGGGACAATGCCGACAACGACTGCAAACAATCCCAGATTGGCACAGATTCTGGCGGTTGCCCCAATTTTTTCACGCATTGTTTGTTCCGTTGTTAAGGCCGGCATCAAAGACCAGTAAGCGATATCATTGGCAGTAAAACTGATTCCCCAGAATAAATAAACAACTGCGAAAAATACCACGAACCGGCTGCCACTCAACCCGAAGTCTGTGAATAAAAGCACCGTGAAAACAGACGAAAAGACCATACCGATCGCAATCCAGGGTTTGAATTTACCAAACCGGCTGCGTGTATTGTCAACAATCACACCCATAACCGGATCATTACACGCATCAAAGATACGATAGGCCAACATCAGTCCCGTTATCCACCATAATGTCTGATTAGAAAGCTGAACAATGTCCGTCAGATAAAAAATCAGATACATGCTGACCAAACTGTAGAGCATGTCCCGGCCGATGGTGCCTAAACTAAACGAGTACTGGTTGCGACGATCAATCGATT
>JAAYBY010000058.1 GCA_012729935.1 Clostridiaceae bacterium
ATCTGACCTGCCGGTAATCGATGGACACAACTCATGGGGTTTATCGGCCGATTGGGAGAAGCGACCACCATTGAACCCGTTGTCACGGGTCATCCGGAACTTGTTGACCGGCTCAAAGTTGATGCGATCGGCATTCAGGTTGTACCACCCTTGTTTGTCGACGCTGAGCTGCGTCATGGGCGTGTTGTGATCAAAGACGGCCTGATTACTTCTCGCGACGCCCTCAAACAGATGCAGCTGCCCGATCCTGACGATGACAGAATATTCCGTTCCATTGAAAAGCTCGCAGAACGCTGTAGTGGCGATCATGCGCTGTACGCGCGAATTCGGCTGGGTGCTGCACCGACGTTGCTCAGCATGGGCATAACGGCTTTTTCGTATGGCCTTGCAGATGATCCTGACTGGGTTAATGACGTTTTGAATTGCTACTGTACATGGAGTGCCCGGTTTTCCCGGAACTTAAGCGAACTGCCGTTCGATTTTTTCTGGTGCTTTGATGACATCGCTTTTAAGAGTGCCCCGTTATTTTCCCGACAGGTTTTCCAGACGTTCTTTCTGCCAAATCTTAGAATAGCCTGTTCGGGAATTCGCAAGCCCTGGGTTTTCCACAGCGACGGCAACTTGTTGCCGATCATGGATGACCTTGTCACATTGGGCATGCAGGGTCTACACCCGCTGGAACCCGGTGCTATGGATCTCGATCAGCTGAAGACATCGTATGGTAAAAGACTCTGTTTGATTGGTAACATCGATATCGACACGGTTTTAACCAAAGGCACACCGGAGATGGTGGATCAGGCAGTCAAAGAGCGGATCAATCAGCTGGGACCGGGTGGGGGCTATATCATTTCGGATTCGAACAGCGTGCCGGACTTCTGCAATCCGGACAATATCATCCTGATGGCCCTGGCAGTCGAACGGTATCGATCGATCTATTGACCAACGTTTGCCAATCAGTAGATTTTGCATCTTATTATGCTTTGATCGTAAAGACCATTTCATCAGCCATGTTGTTCGTATAACCAGATACTGCTGTTAAAACGACCGTTTTCTAAAAAAGCGGTCGTTTCATTTGGCTGAATGATCGTTTTTCTGTATGATGGCATTAATACGAAAAGCGGTTTTTGCATATGATTTGACTGAGGGTTAGACGTGAATCAAATGATGAATAGAAGACACACACTACTGATTGTGGACGATGAGCCTTTAACACGTCAGGGATTCCGCTTTCTGCTGGACTGGCAGCAACTGGGGATCGACAAGATCATTGAAGCGGCGAACGCTTCTGATGCAATAGAGTCTGCCCGGTTAGAAAAACCGGGTATTGTCGTTACTGATATTCGCATGCCTGGTGCTAACGGACTTGAACTGATCGAGCGATTTAAAACATTGCTGCCAGATGTTCCGGTGATCATCATCAGCGGTTTCAGCGATTTCAACTATGCCAAACAAGCGCTTAAGCTCGGTGTGACTGACTATCTGTTGAAGCCGATAAACCGCAGCGAACTGGAAAAGGCTGTTCATCATTGTATCAGCC
>JAAYBY010000351.1 GCA_012729935.1 Clostridiaceae bacterium
AAGCAGGGCCCGTCCAATGTCCAATGTGAGCTCCAGTAATTTTGCTTTGTCCGATTTCATCACATTATCTTTCACATGTATTTGATAACCACCATTGTAAGGTGTTCCAGCAGGTGAAACAAGAGGCACCAGTCTGTTCAGTTCATGCAAAACGGACAGCAGATACACCGTCTACCGTCCGTTTTTCTAATGAATGGCTCACTTAGTTGTTTTTTATCATGTTGAAGAACTCGTTGATTTCAGCTGTCCAGTCTCCTTTGCAAATCATATGATGATTGCCAATTGGGCCGTGTTCAAAGTAACCTGTACCATCTTTCAGTTTCAGCCGCATCTGGGTGCGGCAAAGATCCTGACGATGCGAGGAGTCTATCAATTCGGCCGCTCCGGCATACCAGCGTGTCAGCGAGTCATTACACTTGAGAACCGTCATAGCGCCTGGTTGAAAGTCACCGGCTACAGCTACACCGATACCCGTTTCAAAATGGGTCGTCAGGGTGTAGCTGTCAGGCATATCGATCGGCAATGTGCAATGTGCAAAAATTATTTCTCCTGTGTCGGGATCCATACAGCTTGGATTGGCCATAAAAGACGTGCTGCCTGTTATCGCTGACAGGATTACCATGCTGATCAGGCTTTTTGTATCACCTTCACAGGCAGCCGGAATACCTTCAGTATTTAAAATCGCAAGTGCCAGGCAACCTGTCGTGTCAATATGTTTAAGCAGTTCAAAACAGCGAACCGTTATCGCCTGAAGGTTATACTTTTCGATCATACGCTTCGAAGCGCCGTACACATGAAGCGCTTTTTCGATTTCGTCTGCTGGAAAATCAGATTTCTTCAGTTGCTCGGTGAACTCATTTTCCGGATATCCACCTTTTTTGTACTCCTCAATGAGCTCCATCAGATCAAGATCGACAATGACCATACCTGATGCCTGATGCAACACATCTGCGCGGGCTTCGCTGGCAATCAGACCGGACGGCTTCCCGACAGCACCAAGCCGCATACCTTTAATATGCTCGATCGCCCAGGCTGCGCGATACAGAACATTTAGCCGTTCTGCGATCCGACTGGATGTGCCATGGAGAATTTCGCCTCTCAATCCTTGATCGTCAAGAAATCCCATAATCTCCATCGCTGCCGCCAGCGAATTATACGATGGTGTTGTCAGAAGAACATAGGGCTGCCTCGCCTTTAGATAAGCCGCTTTAAATCCTTCTTCCGCGCCTCCGGAAGCAATAAAAAAGACCGGCAGGACCTGATCAGCGACCTCTTCAATCGGTGCGCAGACGATTTTAAAACCGGAAGCGTCACTCAATTCCTGTAAAAAACGATCACTGTAAGCAGGGATGTTGGGGTCATTGCAATCTGCATCCCCCATTAAAAAATATACTTTCAATTCGTTCATTTCTGATCCTTTCTATTGATCATGGTCAGCAACGCATCTGTTCTCTATATCAATTTGTATCGGCCTTGATCAACGTCCGTAAAGCGTCTACTGCTATTGTAATGGTTTGTTCCATATTTTGAAAAGACATAACGGCACCGGCACGGCACCGGCGGATAGAGGATACAACAAAAAGCGCTGAAGTCTCCATCTCAGAAGCCATGACATTTCCGTTTTTCCAGGCCTGCCAGCGCTCTTTCAAGCGCGCGCCATTGGGCAGTCCATCGGGATCAATCTGTCCGTAGTAGGAATCTTTACACTGCACGATTCCTTCCCGATATTTATAGCCATGGCTCGCTGCTGAATCAGCCAGCGCAGCAACAATATGACGATCAGCGATAGCCGGGTATTCGATCGGGATGTATTGACGTGTCGTTCCTTCATCCCGCACTGAACCTGTGACGATAATCCCCTGTAGTGCTTCATCAAATGATTCATCACTGACACGGCCGGCTGTGCCGATCCGGATGAACGTATCCGCGCCGCAGTGAACCAATTCTTCCACTGCGATGGCAGTGGACGGGCAACCCATACCGGTTGACGTTACAGATACTTTGATACCATCGAGAAATCCGGACCACGTCTTGTGTTCCCGGTTATGTGCCACCAGGACAGGATGATCAAACCGCTCAGCGATCAGATCCGTTCGAAAAGGATCACCGGGCAACAGGACATAACGTCCGACATCTCCTTTTGAGCACTGGATGTGGTACTGTTGTCCTTTATCATTTAAACTCTCCAGACAGTTCATGCCATGTCCTCCTTGATCCCACATGCAAATGCAATAGCATCCACAGCTTCATCCATACGGATAATCCGATCACCGACACCAAGCTCATGGCAGATCCGGCTGACGTATGGCTGCTTAAGCATTGCCTCCTCCAGAATAGGCAGATTCCAGAATACATCCTGGGGCGTACCGTCAGCGATGATCTTCTTATTGCTCATGACAATGATACGGGGAAAATGATCCGCGACGAATACCATGTCATGTGAGATGGTGATCAGCGTTTTCCCCTGTTCGGATAAAGTCCTGATAATTTTTGCCAGACGTTTATTGCCGACATAATCCTGGCCGGCAGTCGGCTCATCGAAAACCATAACATCGCAGTCCATGGCAATGATTGAAGCAATCGTGACGAATTTCCTGACTGAAAGCGGCAAATTATACGGGTTTTCATGACGATATCGTTTCATTCCAGTCATCGAAAGTGCTTTGTTGACAAGCTGTTTTTGTCGATCATCCGGAAGTCTCATCATTTTCGGACCAAAGGCCACTTCATCGATAATCGTTGAGTGGAAAATCTGGTCATCCGGGTTTTGAAAAACATAGCCGACCCGACGGGATACCTGGGCAGTGGTGAATTTTCTCGTATTCATATCCCCGATCAGAACGTCACCCTTAGTGGGATAATGAAGCGCGTTCAGCAGCTTTACCGTTGTTGTTTTTCCCGCACCATTTTGTCCGACGATCGCGACGTTTTCACCTTTTTCGATAGACATGGAAATATCATCTACAGCAAGAAACCCGCCGGGATACTCAAAACTGACATTTTTGAGTTCAATGTACGACATTTGTTTTCGCCTCCTTGCTGATTGCTTTTCCGATAACATCAAGAGCCTGCTTTTCGGTAATCGGTATGTACTCCAGATCGACGCCTCGTTCACGCAGTCGGCTGCCGAGTGCTGCATATTGGGGCAATTGGATGCCTTCCGCCTCAAGAGCAATGTCCGAGAGAATGTCCTGCTTATCTCCGATTCGAATAGCCTCGCCATTTTTCAGAACAATAATTTTCTCTGCATATTCTGCTATCAAATCAATTTTATGTTCCACCAGAATAACGGTTTTCTTAGTCTGTTTAAGCGTTTCGATGACTTTGAACACGCTCTCTGTTCCTTCCGGGTCAAGCTGGGAAGTCGGTTCATCGATGATCAGAATGCCAGGTTCCAGAACCAGGGTCGATGCCAGCGCCATCCGTTGTTGTTGCCCGCCGGATATCTCAAAAGGCTTTTTCATTGCCAGACTTTCAATATCCGTCAGCTTCATCGCTCTGACGACTCGATCTTCAATCTCGTCAACAGGTACACCGAAGTTTTCCAGACCATAGGCAATTTCTTCAAAAACTGTATCTTTAACTCCGCTGATCTGATTAAACGGATTCTGGAAGACATATCCGATGCGCAGAGACAGTTCGCCTTCCAGGTAAGCTGTCGTCGGCTTTTCGTCCACCAGCACCTGCCCTTCCAGATCACCTTTATAGAAGCTGGGGGCAAAACCTCTCAACAAAGCGCAAAGCGTTGTCTTTCCGGAACCATTTGGCCCGATAATACCATAAAAACCGCCCTCTTCTATTTCAAAAGACAGATTTTTGATGGCGGGCTTTTCCGTTAAAGGATATCGATAGGTTATGTTCTCCACTTTGATTACAGCACCCATAACAATATCCTCCATATCACAACGATCGATAACAGTCCAATAAAAAGACCGACAACCGGCTTTTCAGCACCGCTCTTATCTAATTTTAACAAGTGTGTCTTCTTGCTCGGAGCACTGAATCCCTTACTTTCCATAGTCAGGACCCGTTCTTCCATGTCCGTGATCGCACCCAACACAAGTGGTACCATCGTCGGAAAGAATGCCTTGGCCCGAACAAATATATTACCCTCTGTCTCAACACCTCGCGCACGCTGCGCATTCATAATGGTCTTTGATTTATTGCCCAGGACTGTGATCATCTGCAGTGAGGAGAGAAATACATATACCACTTTATGGTTCATGCCCCTGCTTTCCAGAGCGTGCGAAAGCTCTTTGTGCAGCGTTGATTGGAACAACCAGACAAAAATACTGGCACCGTTCAAGATATTGAAGCCCAACCGTAAACCATTCTGCAGGCCGTATTTCCATAGGGTCGGATGAAAATTTTCTGCCAGATGCCAGCGCCAGAGAATGACACCAGCCTCACCTGATGTTCCCGTCTCGACAATAAACGCCTGGACCAGCAGAACGATCACAAAGACCGACACTACAACTCTCAGGGCTTTAAAAAACCGTAGGGTAATTCCGGTTGCGACGGCTAGGGCTATAACCACCAGAAACCAGAAATACATCATCGGAGAGTAGCCGTCAAACGGGCTGCTGATGCTACCAAGAACAGCTGAAGTCGCAAAATAAAACAGCACGATCCATAATTTGGCAACAGGATCCATCGCTTCAATTTTATTGCTTTTTTGTATCTGGATGCGTTCAGTATACATAGTGACACCTACAGGAAAGGGGGCGGGCAAGATGCTCGCCCCTTTCGACACTTAAAAAGGAAGAGGAAATCGCGACTTACTCTTCGTCGTCTTCCTCTTCCACATCATCAACTGCATCTGCTATCTCTTCTAATGGTTTCTTTTTCCCAATATACAGTTCACCCAGCGAGAACTTAACCAATGTCTTGACAGGGATCACTTTGATGATCAGCATGGCAACGATATAGGAAATAACCCGATCCAATGTTGTCCAGATGATTTCAACACTGATAACTGATCTCCAGATGCTCTGGCCGGTTGCCATAAGAATTGCAGTCAGGAGCGAAGTTCCGCCGCCGGTTACACCGCCGTAGACATAAACAACAATCGGTGTGGAAACGATCAGCGAGACCAGATCCATGATGATAAAGGAAATAATCAGCTTCCATCCGCGCCACATATCTTTACGGGACAGGAAGCCGACGACCAGGCCAACTATGACGTTTACAGGGATAAACCAGAAGTTGACCGGATTTGCGATGCCGGTGACGACATTGGAGAGCAGTCCCGTCACTGCACCAACCCAGGGCCCGGCTAGAATAGCGGTC
>JAAYBY010000352.1 GCA_012729935.1 Clostridiaceae bacterium
TCAATCAGGTATCGACTTATCCTTCCCGTTTTCACAGCTGCGAGAGGGTCAGAAATCGTTTATGCAGGCTGTTATTCAGTCGACTCGGACAGGTCAACCACTGATGGTTGCCGCGCCAACTGGTATTGGTAAAACAATGGCCGCGCTTTATCCTGCAATCAAGGCACTGTCTAACAACCTTACAGACCAGATCTTCTATTTAACGCATATGACATCAGCGCGTCTGGTAGCGGCTCAGGCATTGTCGGAACTACATGCGCAGGGATTGCTCATGAAAGGAATCATCTTGTATGCCAAAGAACAGTTATGCCTCGAGCCAGACCTGTTCTGTGATACGAATCGATGTCCATACGCGGTAAATTATTACGATCATCTGCCAAAAGCACTTCAGGCACTTTTCCCATTAAACCTGATCAACCACAGTGACATCATTCACTATGCAAGAACCCATCACGTCTGTCCGTTTGAACTCGCTCTTGATATGGCGGTTTATTGCGAAGTTGTCATTTGTGATTATAACTACGCGTTTGATCCAAGAGCGCGTCTGATCCGTTTTTTTAATCCTGAACAAAAAGGTCATCTCCTGCTGGTCGATGAGGCGCATAACCTGCCTGAGCGATCCAGAAGCATGTTCAGTGCAGACTGTCAGGAGAAGAATCTGCTTGAACTATTCCGGTTGCTTAAACCGATTGCACCCTCACTGGCAGACGATATTTCATCGATTCTCTTTTTAATCAATCAAACGAAAGAATCCGTTCAGAACGATGAGGCGGCTCTGGATCTTCTCGCCCACTCCGTCAAAGGCTCGGATATCATGCGTGCAGATCATTTCCGCGCGATGCGTCCACGTCCGGATGAGTTGATTGGCCGACTGAATCGCTTCAACACCAACTGTCATCTCTATTTAGAGAGTCATTCCGATTTCGAAGGCCGGCATCTGTTGTTGACCCATTACTTTCAGATCCTCTTCTTCTGTCGACTAGCAGAGGAACACTATGATTCTGCCTACGTGACCACGCTCCAGACCAATCAAGAGCAGCACGTAACGATAACCCTTCTTTGCCTGGATGCATCTGAAAAGCTTGCTGCCTCATATCTTGACAAACATCCGGCTGTCTTTTTCTCTGCGACCCTTTCACCGATGTCCTATTACCTGAAACTGATTGCCGGCAGCAGTCGACAGAATGAGATTGAAACATTACAGCTTCCATCACCGTTTCCTCCGGAAAATCTGCTGTTATTGATCTGTACAAACCTGTCGACGCGGTATCGTCAGAGACAGGAAACAGTTCAGTCCATTCTCAGCCTGATACTGACGGCGGTTCAGCAGAAAGTGGGAAATTACCTTGTATTTGTCCCATCACACGCCTATTTGAAACTGATCAAACTGGTCATACGACATCATGTTTCCGATGACGATATTGACATTCTTTTTCAGGATCAGAAGATGAGTGAACCCATGAGGCAGACCTTTCTCCGGCGATTCGAAACGTTTGGAGAAAAAACGCTTGTCGCGTTTGCAGTCATTGGCGGTGTTTTCGCTGAAGGCATTGACTTGTCTGGCGATAGACTTAACGGGGTGGCGGTAATCGGCGTCGGATTGCCGCAAATCAGTCCTGAAAGGGAAATCATGAAACAATACTTTGGTCAGATGATGTCCAATGGTTATCCGTTTGCTTATCTGTTTCCGGGATTCAATAAAGTGCAGCAAGCCGCGGGACGTGTAATTCGCAGTGAAACGGACCGGGGGTTTGTGCTGTTGATCGATGATCGTTACGACACCGATTCATATCGTTCGTTGTTTCCGCTGGAATGGCATCCCATAAACGTCACCTCGTCGGATGACGTTTATGAACACGTACGCGATTTCTGGGGTGATGAAGCAACTACTCAGTCTGTGTAAAAAAATTACTGCAGGCATCAAGATGATCAAGCATTCGCAGGCGCGTATACGATTTTTCCATCTGATGACTGAGATAAGCTTCAGATACAGCAAGAAATGATTCGCGTGTGCCCGGATCTATTGAGAATCGGA
>JAAYBY010000353.1 GCA_012729935.1 Clostridiaceae bacterium
CTGAAGTTCTGCAGCCTGGCATAACCTTAAAAGCACCAAAGGGATCTCTGACCGGAAATGAAACGTTTGATGCAACAATCATTGATTTGGAAGAAGCGTCGGCATATGCCAGGACGGCAGGACTCCAGATCCCGGTTGTGCATGCTTTTGAGTTTGATGCCGGTCTGAAAGATAATGAAACATTTCCGGGACTGGTTACACTGGAGCTCGATCTAAAAGCAGCTGACATTCCACGTGATTATTGGGATGATCTGGCCGTTTTTCGAATTGATGATGACGGCCGCTTTCTGCAGCTGGGCAGCAGGGTTAACGGATCGGTTCTAACGATCAGTACGCGGCGTAACTCAAAGATTCTCACCACAGTCTTATTAGCAGTGCTCGGTTATGTCTCCAGCATTTTTTGGGAGCAGCGCAATCATGAAAAATTCGGTCATTCAGATTATCGAGCTTACAAAATTCCAGGTGAGAAATATGGCTTGTACACGATCTACTGGCCGGAAGATCATAAGTATCAGAAACCGCGCGACAGCAATATGCCGGCGGCTGTCCAAAAGGATTTAAATCAGATCAGCCAACTGACGGATTTCAAATGGGATCCTGCCAAACTGCAATTTGTTTATGAAGGGTCGGGAGATATCGAGCCAGACCAATATATGGCGAGACTTGATCATCTAATACAGTCAGAAGCTTATCTCAGGCTGAAAAGCCGCCTAAGGAACCTTGATTTTCTCCTCCGCTATGTCTATCCGGAAAAGGTGGCGATCCTGGTTGAAGCGTTGACACGCGCCCATGATTACCTGTTTGATGTCCGGCGCTTTAAAAACATATCCGATGGTGTTGATATTGTGTTGCGGGATCCGTTTCCTGCCGATCATGGCGATGGTTCAGGATCTTACGTTGATCAAGCGACTACTTATCCTTATATCATAATCAATTTGCCATTGCTCCAAACCCGTCAGCAAATTGAAGCAGAACTAAAATCCTTTGTTGATCGCGGCGTTGATCAAAAGGTATTGGATAAAATGCGCAGTCGTAACCTGGCAGAACAGGATGGCAATCGCGACAGTCTGCATGCGACCTGTGCGCACGAGCTATTCCATGTGGTTCAGGAAGCATACCACAACGCTGTTTTTTACAATTATGAACATTTTTCCGAATCAACAGCTGTACTCCTGGAATCTGAAGCTGTCGCCTATTTTAAAAAAAAGGGATATCTGAAACTGGACAAACATGCACTGCCGGATAATGATTATTATCAGTTACTGGAAACAGAATGGGGTAATGACGATGATGGAGCGCTTGCCCGTAAGCATGGGTATACATTTTATAACGTGCTGGCGTTTAACCGTGATCAGCATGGTGTCTGGAAACGGGACCCCAATGAATTTCTGTCTGCACTGATGTATGGGTTTTCAGCGATTAATCCTTCTCCGCGGAACATTCTCAGAGATTATTCGCTGCCCCGACTGATGCATGAATACGCGTTGTCTGAGGGTTCTGCAATCTTAAGCAAGATCGATGAACTGCGCTTTCAAAAGAAACAAAATGTCACGAGGCTTTCATCAACTGCGTCAATTTACGCAGAACTATCGGAACCGGAGTACCGTCCTTTCTC
>JAAYBY010000059.1 GCA_012729935.1 Clostridiaceae bacterium
ATTGTCTGATGCAGATATGCGGATTGAATTCTTTTATGATATAACTTCTAATTCACATATAAATATATTATCATAAAATGGTAAGAATTTCAATCTGACCAGAGTGAAGGTGAATACGTTTGTTGAATAAACACTGACAGCAACATATAAAATATGGATAGGGAGGTGCGGACACCTCCTCGTCTAAGGGGTTGTCCGCACCTCCCTACCTCACATTAATCTTGCTGACAGTGCTGATGGAACGGTTGACGATAGCCAATTTGAGTATGCTTCTTTCCATCTTTCAACATTGTTTACAATACTTGACTATTCATAGCTGTTTCTGCATTTTTTGGAGCGCTTTGTTAAAAGCACGGGCTGTTCGTGCATCGCTGATCCAAAGTACCAGATAAACAGTGATGTCGATCACAAATATCGCGAAGCCGAGCGACACTGCCATCGAGATATCATTGATCAAACCGGCAGCAAACAGCAACGATAGAAGAAGCACTTCAAGTAGAATGAAATGTATGATGTTTCGAATGATTGCTTGTTTGAGTGATAGTTCCTTTCTCGAATATTTGACCAGCAGCGGCAGTGAAGCGGCAGCACCGAACAGTAATGGTGAGAGAAAAGCTTCATAGCCGAAGTGTGCGCCCGATTCGTATGAAAGTCCGATTAAAGCCATGGCCGCACAGATGCAGGCAACTGAAACGAAGAAGCTCATCATGACCTTTTTGACGAGATACGTTCGAAAACTCATTTATCTACCTCCCATAACTGCTTGTTTCAGTGCCGGTACATACTGTCGCGAAATAATCACTTTTTCCTTGTTCTTCATGTGGGCTGTGAATCTGCCGTTCATAGCCGGACTAATTGATTCAAGCATCATCAGGTTGATTACGAAGGCCTTGGCACAGCGGATGAAATGATTGTTCTCATATGCTTGTTCAAGCTCATATAAGCGGCTTCTGAGCTCATAAGTCATATGATGCGTGTTGGCAAATACCTTCTCGTCGACTGCCTCGAAGTAGATGACCTCGGAGAGATTAAATTGATAGATGCGGTCACCGACCATTCCTGCCAGTACAGTGCCCTTGCTGAGAGCATAGGTCCTGATACTCTCGATATCAGGCGTGATCTCTACACATTCGATCGTTGTGCACTCATCGGCTTTTTCCCTGATGCGTTTGATTTGAACTCTCATAATGGCTAATCCTTATCAGTATTCCTTCTGGATGTCCGGTTTTCCGTCACTTTTTAGAAAACTGTTGAAGAATTCGAGCACAACTTCATTCATGGTATTGATGCATGTAAGCTCATCTACAGTTCCCGTACCGAGCGCTCGCGCCAGAATGGGCGAAAACAGCGGCAAATCAGTGAAGTTGAGATGACCGGCATCTGTAAAAACTGTCTCAAAGGCTTCAACAGCATGATGCGTCGCATGGAAGTTATTATAACGCTCGCCATCGTATTTGACAGCGTTTTCGTAATGATCCTGCGCATAAATATTGAGCAGAGGTACAGGGTAGGGTTCGCTATTGAGAACGACTGAGCCATTTGCATAATCAATCTCCTCGCCGAGCATGGTACCGTCGAGCACGATTACTGCGTCAATATCACTGCGCTCGCGACCGATCTGCGCTGAGGATGCACCGCCCAATGAATGTCCCATCAGACCAATCTGATTGACATCGATTGACGGCAGTATCTGATTGTCAGAAGAAACTGAGTTTAGTTCCAGGATCTGGTTGATAACGAAGTTTTCATCATCAGTGCGTAGTTTCATCCAGGCGCGGGTAATATTGTAAATCGCCTCATCGTTGCCGGTATCATGAACCGCGTTGATCCGCGATGCCTCATTCATGAAATCAGCATCGGCAATCGTAACGGCACCATCGACATCTCTGGTAAAGAAGGCCTGATGTGTGTGGCCTATGCCAGCCACAACATATCCGTTTGAGGCAAGTTCAGCACAGGTTGAATAATTGCTGCCGCTGAAGCCGAAAGCACCATGAGAAAAAATAACCAGCGGATAGGACTGATCATTCGAGGCGGTATCCGGATACCAGAATTCAACTGTTAATTTCCGGCCGGCAGCTTCATCAGGGAACTCATCTGTGCGGCTGGTGTCGGTCCAGGTATACTTTGTCGTCAACACGTCATAGGTGCCTGAAGGAGTTGGCTGATCATATTGCGGGAAGATCATGGTCGGCAATATTGCCAGAAGCAAGACCATACTGTTTCTGATGCCTCTCCAGATAGTCCTGGACTTCGTGTATTTACCGTCCTTTGCTCTTATCAGAACCACGATCCCGACTACTGACTGAATGACCAGAAGAACCAGCAATGGTGCATATTGGAAGCCCCACTTATAGATCCCGGCAAGAGTCAGTACCGCGAAGATGATCAGTGATGCGATACGAATAAGACCGCGCTCCCGGCGATATTCCTGTCTGGTTCTGATCGACCAGAAAAGCATAGCTGCTTCAACTGCTAAAAGAATAAAGTAAGTTACTGTCCCCATATATACGACCTCCGTCATTTGATGAGGTCAGTATATTGTCTATGGGAACAAGAGTCTCTTAATTTAAGACAAGATGCACATCCAGAGGATAAGCTGCATGAATCGATGTTAGGCGACCAACACAGGCTGTTCAGGTTCGCGTTCATCATGCAGCGTAGATAAAAACGATCATCCGCTTGTGCTTTGTGAATATGAATGATTAAACCGAATTTGGTGACCATCTGTTTTGAATACTGTCATCACAGGAGGATCAGTCAATGGTATCGAATCAGTCGTGAGGTATGGGCCGGGGCGGTAGAGGATTCCTGACGGATGAAGAAAAGGCCAA
>JAAYBY010000354.1 GCA_012729935.1 Clostridiaceae bacterium
ACATTCATCGACTGCACCTCCTGATCTCTTCACTCAAAGTTATTACCTTGACTGGGTGTTTTGAAAAACATCGGGTCGAGCGTGAGCATGACGTTAGTACCGAGAAAAAAGATACTTTCAGGGTACATTTATATCGTCTGATTTACAATGTTTTTCTTAGATTTGATCCTCTATTTCAAAAACGGACCGCCTCATTCACTCGCAGTGGACTTGCCGGATCGTTCGCTTTTTCAGAACGTCCGGATCGGGTATAAACGGATTACCGAATCTTTGTGACGGCAACATCTGCCCGGGTGCAGAAAGCTCTATTCTTTCTTTAGATAATTCTTCTTCGTAGTAATTATCGGACGGAAACAAATCATTTGGATATGTCATATTCGGCAGTGTGGCACATTCAATGCAGATACCGGCGCCCACTGCGCTTTCGAGCATCCCGCCGATCCAGTTGCCGACACCGGCTGACATACAGAGTTTATTGATTATGAGTGTGTTATAAAGTCCTCCGACTCGCCCGGGCTTGATATTGATAAACCGGCAGGCCTTCAGATCGATTGCCTTCTCGGCCATATAAACAGAATTGATGCTTTCATCTAGACAGATTGGTGTCTGCATCCGTCGTTGCAGCTCTGCATGATCGATCACATCAGCATGGTACAGCGGTTGTTCAATCATGGCCAGCCCAAGCGGATCGATGGCCTTGAAAAACGGCCAGTCTTTTTCCAGCGAATATCCTGAATTACAATCAATGTGGAAAACACCGTTCGGAAACGTTGAGCGGACCGCACGCAACATTTCCAGGTCCCACCCTTTCTTGACTTTCAACTTGACACGCTGAAACCCGGCCTGAAAAGCAGAATCAATCCGTTCGATCAACCGGTCGATTGACGACTGGACACCAAAATCTGCGCCGGCTGCAACCGGCTGACTTGTACCGCCCAGACAAACATGCAGCGGTTTTTGCGTCATCGCTGATTGCAGGACCCACCAGGCCATCTCAATGGCTGCATGGGCAAAAGGATTACCCTTAATCGGTTCTATCGCCTGATTGATCGCCTCAGCTGATTCAAATGATTGATGCAAGACCATCGGTGCCAGAAAACGTGACGCAACCTCAAATACGCTGATGGCGCATTCCGGCGAATAGGTCGGTGCATAAAGAGGCGACGACTCACTCCATGCTGTTACGGATCCTGATGTCATACAAGTCAGCACCGAATGTATTGTGTCGTCCGAGCCGTAAGCTGTTGTCCATGGCTCTTTCAAAGGGTGAGCCACATAGTAGAAATCCAGTGCGTCAATCGTCATTCTGATTTCCTCCCGTTCTCTCTTAAACATCGAATGATACGGTTTAACCTTCATATCAACATCGTTTCTTACGTGTTTATTATACGTGTAAAAGAACGCTGTGAACATTCACAAAAGCCTCATACCTTTATTGACGCTCAACTTCATCGCATGCTAAGATAAGCTTCAATTGCACAGATATTGATTAACCGTTTGGAATCAGCTTTTTATCAGAAAGGACCTCATGATACTTGCCACACAAACATTGCTCTTATCGAACAAGCTGGGGGATCTGGCAGCCGTACGCATGTTAAGCGAAGCTGGCTTTGATGCACTGGATTACACAATG
>JAAYBY010000355.1 GCA_012729935.1 Clostridiaceae bacterium
AAACCCTCTCAAAACGCGCACACATTTCGTATGTAATAAGTGAGAGAGGGAGGCTGTTTGTGGAAGGAATTGTCATAATGCAAGATATTCAGTCATTGGAGTCGATGATCCTGCAGGTTCAGGCGGGCAATCGTGATTTGCGCGATCAGTTTATTGAAAGCCATATACCACTGATCAAACGGGCTGTCCGGCATTTTACGCGCCGATACACGGTCGAGCACCTGGACGAATATAGCATCGCTTTGCAGGCATTTGACGAAGCTTTGAGCCAATATAGAACCGGCAGTGAAATGTCTTTTGAAAATTTCGCTCGCTTGTTGATTAGGCGTCGGCTGATTGACTGGGTCAGAAAGCAGCAGAGAAATGCTCCCACCGTTTCTTTATCGGATGATAATTCTGAAAACGGTTTAACCCTCTCAGAAAAAATTGCCGCAGCCGATCCTAATATGATTCAAAATGACCTTGAATTGACTGAATCGGTAGAAAATTTATCTCAGCAATTGAAACGTTTCAACCTTCGATTGGCAACCTTGGTGCGTCGTTTCCCAAAGCATCACCAAAGCAAGTTGATGTGCATCAGGATCGCCAGAGAACTCACAAATGACGCAGATCTTCTGGATAGGCTGATTGAGACAAAACATCTGCCTGGCAAACAATTAGCCGAGCGCTGTCAGATACCCGTGAAAACAATTGAGAAGAACCGTTCGAATATCATTTTTTTGGCTTTGCTGATGCAAAGCGATTTACCACAGCTGAAACACTATTTGGCTGCCTATGAAAGGGCGAATCGTCATGAATAAGGGAACCGTTTTGTCTATTGATAAAAAAAAGGCATATGTCTTTACAGAGGACTGTCGTCTGATTAAAGTCGCTGCCGAACCGCAGATGGCCGGGGGAAAAGAAATCACGCTTGATAGAACACGGATGCAAAATCAACGTCAGCCACGATCACTGGTTCTCAAGCCGGCGCTGATTGCTTTGAGTCTTGTCTTGTTTCTTGCTCTGGTTTGGGTCGGACAGGGTTCGTTTCTGACTCCGGTTTACGCGACCTTATCGGTTGATGTCAATCCAAGTGTCCAATTCCAATTGAACCGTTCACTTTCTGTTATGTCTGTGCAATCGATGAACCAGGAAGCCGCCAGACTGCTGGAAGGCCTTGAACTTAAAGGGTTGAACTGGAAAGATGCGCTGCTGCGCTGGACCGGGCGAGTCGCGCAGGATTATCCGGAAAAAACCAGAACTGTTCTAATTTCAGCTGTTATGCCAGAGCAGGCAGAGGCGTTAAAAGCTGGTTTGGTTGCTATGGAACAGAACCGCCTGGACGGACTGATGAACCAGGCGGAAGTTCGCGTAATCTATTCGTTCGATCAGGCAGTCATTCGGCAGGCGCGTCGAAATCAGTTATCAGTCGGCCGGCAAATGCTGTTGAATAAGGCTCAATATCAGAATCAGAATAAAATCTGGGAGAAAGAGGAAATCGGCCGCACCGCCCTTGGTGAACTGGTCCA
>JAAYBY010000060.1 GCA_012729935.1 Clostridiaceae bacterium
GCCTTCACGATCCCACGGGAAAACATCATCACTGCAGCCGATCGGCATACCGTTGTATCCGACAGAAACAATTTTATGCTGCTTATTAACGATGCAGGCGCCAACCTGTGTGCTCGGATCTTTGCTGCGTTTCGCAGACAGCAGCGCGATTCCCATAAAATATTCATCCCAGCTGATGTAGTCTTGCCGCTTATTCATAAGCCCGTCCCCCCTGCCAAACTGTTTACTCCATGATATCAACCTGATTTCTTTAGTTCAATGCCTGATCATCATATTTAAACATCCAGACATCCCCTGACCAGATCATCAAACGTTTCCCGCCGCCGGATCAGGCTCGCTGACCCATCTTGTCTGATCAGGACTTCTGCCGGTCTCAGGCGGTTGTTATAATTCGAACTCATCACAAATCCATAGGCACCCGCATCGAGAACAGCCAGAATATCATCGTGCTGCAGCTGCGGCAATGCCCTATTCTTTGCCAGAACATCACCGGTTTCACAAATGTTGCCAACGATTGTCTGTGGCGTTAAATCCCCTGTTTTGAGAGGTTCCCCGCGGCGATACGGCACGATGTCATGCCAGGAATCATATAGCATCGGCCGGGCCAGGACATTGAATCCCAGATCGGTTCCCACATATGCAGTCTCTCCATTGTTCTTATTTGCCTGGACTGTTCCCAGCAATACACCACACTCTGCAACAATATAACGACCGGGTTCTGTTTTGATCTGAACAGGCTGTCCATAGTCTTTGACAAAAGATTCAATCAAAGGGGTCAGCATCTGGTTCAGGGCGAGAAGATCCAGCCGTGATTCGCCGGATTGTTTCTGATAGGGAATGCCAAAGCCGCCGCCAAGATCAACGAAACGCAAATCAGGAAACGATAAAGCCAGTTCAAAAAAAACACGGGCGGCATTGATAAATGGTTCTGGTTCCATAAACAGCGATCCGATGTGCTGGTTAAGACCGATAACGGTTAAATGGTGGTTTGCCAGAATTGAACGTGCTTCATTCAGCTGGTCGGCATTGATGCCGAATTTTGTCTTTTTTCCGGCTGTTATCACTTTCTCATGATGACCGGCACCAATGCCCGGATTCACCCGCAAAGCCACATTGGCTCCAGGTGCCAGCCGGCCAAGCCGTTCCAACTGGTCCAGAGAATCAAGGCTTATCGTAATGCCCCTATCAAGAGCAAATAACAACTCATCATCCGATACATTATTCGGAATAAAGAAAATCTCTTCCGGTTGATAGCCAGCCCGCTCAAGCACATCGATTTCCCCCGGCGACATCGCATCTGCCAGAAGTCCTTCCTCGCGGATAATACGGAGCAACGCAGGATTGGCGTTTGCTTTAACAGAGTAGTTCACTTTGAAATTCGGGTAACTCGTTATCGATTGCATTGCAGAACAACAGGTGCGCAGGATGCGCTCGTTGTAAACATACAGCGGGCTTCCGAATGCCTCAACCAGCGATTGTGGATTCTCCGATCCAAAAAAACGTTCGGCTTCGAGAAAATTAATGACTGTCATGTTGTCTCTCCCTTATCTGGTGGCTGGCTGGTCATACTGATCAACCTGATTTCATTGATCATCGATTCCTTGAACAGGGAAACGAGCGCCTGATGTCGTGAAAACAGGCAGGTTGACTCACTGTTGCGGCTGATTTCTCCAGTCAGTACCCATTCTGAATCAACAATCAAGCGGATCTGCCCCTGCTTTTTCTCCGTATAATACACCGTAATGCCCGGCAATTCAAAGGGTGCTTCTGTTATGACCACAACCTTCAATTTTTTCTCAATGACGCTTCTCAAATCTTCCAGCACAACCGCCAGTTCTTCCGCTGCCAGTGACAGATAAATACGCTTTTCGGTTTGTCTGATCAGATGGCGCATTTTGTTGACGATGTTCACCCGCCCTTTGATCGTTAGAAATGGTTCTGCTGCGGCACGCGGGGCAGGCATCCTGTCCTCGATCGATTTCAGTACCGTATCAAAATGCTGCTTCTTATTCTGACAAAACTCGTCCGCCGGAACAGCGGAATAACGACGCACATCACCGTCAACACAGACAGCACCGCCCTTTTCTGTCAGTCCTGCCAGTGACAAATAGGCGTTGGATCTGGACATACCGGTCAGTTTTGCCGCCTCATAGCCTGTCAGGCTGCCTTCTGTCGCGAGTAAGATATAGAGCCTGGCCTCGTGGCGCGTTAGCCCTGTTTCCATTAAATCATCAAGCAGTGACACATCCGGAGCTCCTTCCATGATTAACCCGATGTAGTGTTCTCGTTTAGGGATACTATAAATATATCTCTTTATTTTGTCAAACAACCCGCCTGCCACGCCCTATCAAATGACGTTCAGCGGATAAAAAAAGCTTCGGTTTGAACCGAAGCCTTTCTTCTGTTTTCCATTTAAAACCAGATGATGTTACTCTACATCCGCTTTCCATAAACCATGCAGATTGCAGTATTCATAGACAACTGCCGCACCTTCTTCGAGTGTAAAATCAGCTTCAGGTGCCTGGCCCGGCTTCAATGCCACACGCTGGGTTTTATTCGCCTGTGCAACACAAATCCACTGGATATAATGCGCATCTACCATCGGATGTGCAACGCTCCCGACCACTACATGAAGTTTATTGCCTTCTCGTGTGCAAACCGGTACATGCTTTTCAGTTGCTGCATCAGTTGTGTTGGCCGTCAACAGCTTCATCGGTTCACCGCAGCAGACCAGCTCTCCACCACCATCTTCGATCAGTTCAACAAGATTACCGCACACTTCACAACGATAAAAGGATCTTTCCAATGCCATATCATTTACCTCCCATTGTTTTCCGGTCGAACCGGTGCTGTTTACATTATAACATAAAAATCATACTAATCCTGCGCTGTTTCGCCCTGTTCAGCCTCCGGATCCATGGAAAAGGCGGCTGATGACGGTTCGCCTGAATTTTCTGTCAGCTCGGTTTCTGCCACATCATGCGGATCATCCGGCTCACTGATCTGCCCAATCGAGACAGGTCGAATCTGATTTGGCTGTCTAAATCCGGACTGTACGATATCCACCTGTCTACGCCGGATCCATCTGGATACCAGCACACAGACAATGAGCAATGCCAGCGAGCCAAGACTAATCAGAAGCCCTATAACAAACCAGGGTGGCGAATAACGCATTTCAACGAGATGCGAACCGGCTTCAACCGGCAATATAATCAAACCGTCATCCAGGGATGTAAAAGACTGCTCTTCATCATCGATATAAATCGACCATCCCTCATCATAAGATGTAGTCAACAGCAGAACTCCTGACTCTGAAGCATCCAGTCGACCACTGACAAAGGTATTCTCGAAACGATCAACCACCAGACTTCTGCTCTGCATGATTTCAATGCCCTGTTCAAAGATCTCCTGGTCGATCGCACAGGCATACAGTTCAAACCGTCCCGTTTCGGGACTGTCTTCTTCAAACGTGACGGTACATTCAAGTGGTATTCCAGCATCGATGTGCCCCAGATCAACGACCGTTGATCGTCTTGCGTTGAACTCAATTTTTGTCTCACCAGCCATCACATAACCATGCTTGGCTCTGTTGGCGGTTACATCAAAGTACAGATAAACCTGCTGACTGCGATCATTCTGGATCATCAGGCGCGCCGTCGCTTCTTTATCTGAAACACCTTTCTTGAATCCATAGTGATTGTTGCTGCTGCTGGTAAATGACATATTGGTCAGCTCGCCCGCCTCAACCAGCAATGTCTTTAGGACATCATCACGTCCTGTTAATATATGAAACAGACGATTTTGAGCTGAGAACGGGTCTGACGCCCCGCTTTTCCACTCATTTAACTCGTCAGAACCCAGGACACCGAACGACAGCGCATACGGGTTTTTATAAACACTGATCTGCTCCGTCGAAGATAATGGTTGAAGCAGTTCGTAAACCTGATTGCCTGATCTGCGAATATAATACTTGATACCAAACAGCGAATCGAGTACCAGTGTCGATCCTTCGTATTTATAGCTGTTGATGCTGTTGCTGTGGAATCCAAGGTTTTCAAAAAACTTGACAGGTTTAGTCTGCATGGTTGACGCAAAGATTGAAACCCCGGGGTACTGATACATGAATGGGTCGTTGATTGTTTTCGGGGGGAGAACCTCAGCACGATAGAATCCGCCTTCTTCATTGACTTCGAATTCAGCAAGCTGCTCACGGATCTGATCGACCTGGACACCGTCCATATACCCTTCCCGGTTGGACATCGATTCCGTGAGATCGATCGTATGCAGCGTCAAAAATGTATTGACCATCAGCTCAGCGATCACGACGAAAAGTACGGCGACGGCCAAATCGTGCTGGCTGATATGACGGATCCTGTCTAACGTCAGCACAGCTGCATAAATAGCAATAAAGATCAGTGTGACATAGATCGTCTGCAAGGCGATCGGTGTTTCATTCAGTTTTTGTGCCAGCAGCACAGCACCCGCAGCGGCCAGTGCAAACCCACCGATCTGCCGTCCTGAAAAGGATTTAAGGCTGAGTAAGGCAGGATACGCCATCGTCAGAATCAGAAAAATATACACAAACGAATTACGGTACGGCAGCTGATTCGGAAAATGCATGCCATGCCAAAAAAAGTTAAGAATATTGATATTAAAACTAAGGATCAGCGCCAGCATTGCGCCAAGATGCAGGAATTTTGTTTTGACGGATATGTGTTTTGACAAAAAATACAGTGGAATAAGGATCAGCAGAACAACACCTGCATACATGTTCGGCATACCATCGCGAATTGTCGGCGGCGTCAGCATAAAATGCTGGCCGATATAGTCAAACAAATCATAATAGTGTGTCAGCTCAGAAGGGATGCTGTCACCGGCAGCGGATGTCAATTTTAGCGAAAAGTACGTTGGCAAAGACAAGACGGCTGACAATCCGGCACCGATCACCGTAAAAAGAAGTGTACGACCGATAGCGGCAAAAAATAGTTTGGGTCGTGACAGGCTCTGATACTGGAAGAGGCAGACAAAAAAGTAAATGGCTGTAAAAATACAGGCAAAGAATGCGATGTAGTAGTTGCTGAAAATCAGAAGTCCAAGTGAAATCGTATAGAGAAGAAACCGTTTGTCGCGAATCAGATAGACCAGGCCGAGGAGCATGAGCGGCATCAGGAAAAGACCGTCAAGCCACATGATATTCCAATAATAGGCCAGGGAAAACGATGACAGCGCATACAGTGAGGAAACGGCAACCATGTAGTAATTGCTATGTTTGTAGACACCCTTGAGAAAATAATGGAAACAGGCACCCGACAGGCCGATTTTGATAACAATCAGCAGCATAATCGCTTCGGTCAGATATGAAGCCGGAAACAAAATGATGAGCAGGTTCAGAGGGCTGGACAGATAATAGGCAAACAGGGCGAAAAAATTAACACCAAGACCGCCGGACCACGAAAACAGCAAGCTGCCGCCTGTCTTGAATTTGTCCTGGAGTTCTGCCATAAAGGGTGCATACTGATGGAACAGATCAATAGTCAGGACGTTTCGGTCGGCAATCGGGAAAACGCCACGCGTAAAAAAACCGATCAGCAAAATACCGGCGGGAATTCCAAAAGACAAAAGTGTCAGCATATTGTTCTGGATACTGCTTTTAAATCGTTGATTCCATGATTTCAAGAGAACAGGCATTTTTTACTCTCCTTGGCTGTAACATTTTTGTGTCAGAAGGCTTCATTTTTAGACGGTCAGAACTGCCTACGTGTTCCGAACCATTTTGTCAGTCAACCTGAACAGCTGACAGCATTATATCAACAGGTCTGGACAATATGCGAATCGCCTCTGATTCGTCTTCCAGAAAAGCGCGCACATGGTTTCCCGGTATGATAAGCGGCATTCTGTCATGAATTGATTGAACAGACTCATTTGCCTGTGTTGTCAGGATCACAAAACGCATCACCCTATCGCTGGCGTCCTCAGGGTCCGACAACGGTTCCTGTCTGGCGATTGCCGCCATATAAAACATCTCACTCTGAGGATTATAACACTTCATCTTGATTTTTTTGTTCGATCTTTTATCTGTCCTCCACTCAAAAAATGCATGAGCCGGTATCAGTAGACGCGCCGTTCTGAGCGGTCGTCTAAAGGTTGGTTTTTCAGCGGCTGTCTCGCTCCTGGCATTAATCAGCAAACCTTTTCCCTGCGGCTTTTTAAACCCCCAGCGAACAAGTTCAGGAATCAGAACAGATGAATCCTCTGATCGCCGCAGACGAACCGCCGGTACGATCTGACCCGGCGAAATTTCTCCCAAACGCAGTTCTTTAATCACCTGGCTGTCTTGATAGCGGCGATTAACAGCGTCAATAATCTGCCGTATTTCTGAAAGGGTATCTTCCTGATCGATATAATAACGACCGCACATGATATAACTCCTGTTCAACTGGCGTTCCTGGAACATGTCTGTCCCGATGACAGCTGAAACACCGGCTGCATACCCGATGCACACGATACTTTTATAACACAGAAAGGTCATAATGAACAGGCATACAGTCCGATATAAACAGTACGAAACAGGTTGAATCGTATCTGTATCTCAGATACCCTTTTGTAATCATCTGAAATGTCACCATCAGGGAAAATGTTTTCATTGATCAGAAATATGGTTATAATAACGGGAAAATGATTCGTCGGAACACACAGATTCAGATCATCACATGATCACTGGAGCGCAGATAACCAATGTCACCCATCTTACAAATCGTTCTAACACTTGTCTTTGCAGCGGTCGGCGGCCTGCTGGGTAAATGGTCCCGGATTCCTGCCGGTACCATCCTCGGGGCTCTGCTGTTCACCATCGTTCTGAACCTTGTCTGGCAGCAGGCCTATATTCCTGCCGACTTTCGTCCCTATCTGCAGATGATTTCCGGTGTACTGATTGGATCACGAATCAAGCGAAAAGATATTCTCGAATTAAAACGACTGCTGCTTCCAGGTATAATCATGCTCGTCTGTATGATTTTTTTGAATCTCATATTCGGCTATCTGATGTTTAAGCTGAGTAAACTGGACTTAGCGACATCACTCCTGGCCACCGCACCCGGCGGTATGACTGACATGGCTCTGATTGCTCCTGAACTGGGCGGTGAGACCCTTCCCGTCAGTTTGCTGCATCTTGTCCGTATCCTGGTTATATACGCGATTATCCCGCTTGTATTCTCGTATCTTCAGCGCTATCAGCAGGCAAATGGCAAAAAAGTCCGCAATCGCAGCGATAAACAGGATTCATCTCAAAAGACTCAGCCATTGCCCACGACGTCGGGAGACCAAAAGAAACTTCTGGTCAATATCATACTGACTTTGACGGCAGCAGCCGCCGGCGGCATTCTGCTCTGGAAACTGGGTATTAATGCAGGCGCCATGATCGGCTCAATGCTAGCTGTCGCTCTTCTTAATCTGCTGACCGACCGGGCCTGGCAATCCTCTAAGCTGCGTATTGCAGTCCAGATTCTTGCCGGTGCTTATGTCGGCCAGAACATGACGAGAAACAACTTGTCCATGATGCTTGACTTGCTGATCCCGATTCTGATCATGATTGTATCCGTTGTTGTCTTTATATTTCTCATATCGACCGCGTTGATCAAATTATCGAAACTCGATCGAGTCACAAGTTTTCTGGTCAGCGCACCCGGCGGATTACAGGAAGTATCACTCATGGCGATGGATCTCGATGCAGATGCACCCAAAGTCATGATTCTCCAGTCCGTTCGCCTGATGGTTGTTATCGCGACATTCCCTGGCATCTTATCGGCTTTTGCCGGGTTCGTTGCCTGATCCGTTTTCAGATGTCTAGAAGCACTGTGAAGGTTGATCCCTCACCGGGTGAACTTTCGACTGTTGCCTGCCCGTGATAAAGCTGGGCAATATGCTTGACGATCGACAAGCCAAGTCCAGTGCCGCCTAGTGCTCTCGATCTGCTTTTGTCAATCCGATAGAACCGTTCAAAAATCCGGTCCTGGTGTTCTGACTCAATACCGGGTCCCGTATCGCGAACCTTCAGCGAAATATGGCCGTTGTCAAGCCGGGTAGCTGTTAAAAACACCTGCCCGCCATCAATATTATATTTGATCGCGTTATCTGTCAGATTGATTAAAAGCTGTTTGATTCTATTTTTATTGGCTTTCACCTGAAGAGCAGCGGATTCTTCAGGCAGGATCAGGGACACATGATGCTCCGCAGCCTGATCTTCAAGCAGTCTGGCGACCTCTTGCATGAGAAGTACCAAATCAAACGATTCATAATCCCATTCTTCTTTGTTGATCTCTATTTCTGAGAGAACAAGAATATCATTAATCAGCTGATGAAGTCGTTCAGCTTCGATGTCGATGATTTCAAGAAACCTGTCGGCAACCTCTTCATTGTGAATCGCGCCATTTCGCAGTGTTTCGATGAAACCACGGATCGAGGTCAAAGGTGTACGCAGTTCATGCGTCACATTCGCCACGAACTCGCTTCGCATCTGTTGCGCACGCTTGATCTGGCTGATGTCGTGGAATGTGATAATCACGCCATCCGGCTGGTCAGATCCGACCGGCGAAGCAGTCACCTGAAAATCACGAACGCCGTATTCCGTATCCAGAGAAATCTCTGCACCAACCGTTTCACCGGAATTAAGCGCTTTTTTTACCAGATTTTCGGTTTCCTGGCTATGGGTCATCAGCACGAGCGGATAAACAGCCAGTTCGGATGAAGCACTTCTGCCAAATATTTTCTTTGCAGGAGCGTTCATAAATGTCACTGTACAGTGATCGCCAACAGCAATAACAGGCTCTATCATGGCGTCAAGAATAGCGTCAAGTCTGTCATTCTTTTCTGCCAGCTCCTTCATATTGGTCTGCACCCGTTCAGCCATCTCGTTGAACGCATCGGACAGAACTGACATTTCAGAAGTGCTTTCCTCGCCATGCTCGAACCTGAATCGTGCAGACATATTTCCCTGTCGCATGCTGTCAGCTGCTGCACGCAATCTTATAAGCGGTCTGGTAAATCGACGCAGAAGAATTGTTCCGATACTAATCATGATGACAATGACCAGAGCCAGAACAACAGCCGTTGATGCGAAAAGCTGATAGACACCCGCCTGATGAGCGTTAACCGGCATGGAAGAACGAATTACAAGATCGGTTACTGGTTCATAGACGGCTAGATAAAGCATGTCTTCCTTTATTGTATCGCTGGCCCTGACCGCCTCGCCCGTCGCCTTCGTTCGGAAAGCTGCTGCAATCTCCGGGCGAAACAGATGATTATCCATCTCATCCGGATCCGTGACAGAATCGAACAGAACCATTCCCGATCGATCAACAACGGTTATTCTGAACGCCTCGCGCTTATAGGCGAAAGCGGACAGCACTTTACCAGCTGCCACTTCAATCGATTCGCCTTCACTTATTCTGTCAGAAGCCGTTTGAGATAGCGCTGACAGATAACGATGTGTTGCCTCATCGTTATATTGACTGATCACGTTAAAGGCAATCAGTCCGGTGATGGCTACCGCAATGACGACAACGGTCACTAGAAGTAAATAAATTCGTTTGAGCATGGATACACCCGTCCTAAATCAAATCAATGATGGTCTGCTGTTTATTCATGAAATCGATATCCTCTGCCACGAACCGTCTCGATCAGATCCGGATCGGCACCACTTTGTTCAAGCTTGCGGCGAAGCTGTCGAATATGAACATCGACCGTTCGCGTTTCACCACTATAATCATATCCCCACACCTGGTTGAGCAAATCGTCACGACTGTAGGCGACGCCTTTATGGATCATCAAAAACTTGAGAAGCTCATACTCACGATGGGTCAAGTCTATTTCCTGGTCGTTACGATAGACTCTATGCCGGACATCGTCTATCGTCAGTCCCGATTCAGAAATAATCCCCGGTCTGGTGAGTCCCGTGTCCCCGTCAGCTGACAGTATTCGATCATGATTGATACTTGCTGGATCATTCTGGTCCCACACGTCGGAATCGATCCTATAACGACGGTGCAGGGCCTGGACTCGCGCCAATAATTCGCTCATCCCAAACGGTTTAGCCAGGTAATCATCAGCACCCAGAGTCAAACCCCTGACCTTGTCTGATTCAGATCCACGTGCTGTCAGCATAAGAATAGGTACGGTTGCAAATCGTTTATCCTGGCGCAATGCGGCACAGATCTCGAAGCCGTCCATACCGGGCAGCATGATGTCCAATATGAAGAGCGAGATGAGAGGCTCTTTCTCTTGTGAAAGCATCTTAAAAAGACTTTTACCATCAGGGAATCCGCAAACAGCATAGCCTTCATTCTGGAGATTAAATGAGATCAACTCCGAAATGACAGCATCATCCTCAACCATTACAATTTCCGGCATTTTTTTAAGACTCCTCCATTTGCACCTGAGCCATCGGACTATGATTCGTCCTTCAGTCTGCCCTCGATATAATACAGAACCCATTCAGCCACGTTCTGCGAATGGTCAGCGATCCGCTCAGCATATTTACACACCAGCAGCATCTCAACAAGCTGAGGCACATTTTCTGAGTCAATAGCCATCATACGGACCAGATAATCCTTAATTCTTAGATAGAGATCATCAACTTTGTTGTCCATCTGAATAACATCTGTAGCGATCAGCTGATCTTTTTCAACATAGGCATCAAGCGATCCGTGCAGCATTTTTCTGGCCAGCCTTATAATAGTAACTATATCATGCGGAACAGGAATTCGGTCAGGATTTCGGGTCATTTCGATGACCCGCTCGGAAATATCACTGGCATGGTCGGCAATGCGCTCCAGATCGGTTATTAATTTCAGCGTCGACGTTACATCACGCAAGTCACGCGCAACGGGCTGTTGTGTGGCGATGATCTCAACACAGTGACGATCAATGTTTCGCTCCATTTCATCGACTATATCATCCTGATCGATGACGACCTGCGCGCGCGCTGCATCGAGATCAATGAGTGCCGCGATTGCTTCCTCAATGGCATGCTCAACCTGTGCGCCCATGCGGATTATCTCCTCATGCAAACGTGACATTTCTTTCTCAAATTCAATTCTTGTGACCATTTTGACACCTGCTTTCTTTGAGCCAGACGAGTGGCTCTCTGATATATTTTTTGATCATGATCATACCTTATCCGAATTTGCCGGATACATAATTTTCCGTTTTAGGATGCGAGGGATTGTTAAAAATCTGAGCAGTCTGACCGCTTTCCAAAACCTCGCCCAGCATGAAAAAGGCCGTCTTGTCACTGACTCGAGCTGCCTGCTGCATGTTATGTGTGACGATAATGATGGTATACTTCGTTTTTAACTCAGACATCAAATCTTCGATTTTTAATGTAGAAAGCGGATCAAGCGCACTGGTTGACTCATCCATCAACAAAATATCCGGTTCAACCGCCAGCGCACGGGCAATACAGAGGCGTTGTTGCTGGCCGCCGGATAAATCATAAGCATTTTTCTTCAGACGATCTTTCACTTCATCCCACAGCGCGGCTTTGCGCAGGCTTTGCTCAACAATGACATCAAGCTCTCTGCGCCGTTTGATGCCATGGATACTGGGTCCATACGCAATGTTGTCATAGATGGATGATGGCAGCGGATTAGGTTTTTGAAATACCATACCCACTTTTTTTCTTAATTGATTAACATCTGTATTGTCCGCGTAAATATCTTCGTTGTCGATTGTTAACGTTCCCGTGATCGTGACATTGGGAATCAAATCATTCATACGGTTGAGGGTTTTTAGAAATGTTGACTTTCCGCAGCCGGAAGGTCCGATCAAGGCAGTTACCTTCATTTCCGGAATTTCCAGCGAAACATTTTTAAGCGCCTGAAAATCACCATAAAACAGGTTGAGCTCACTGGATCTGACTTTTATTTTTTCTGTCATTTGATTGTTCATCTATATCTCCATCTCCTACGATCTGACAGCCACTGTCGGACAATATCATGTGCACGCCAATCGTACTGATCAGCCGAATCTTCCTGAAATATAATTGTCTGTGCGACTGTCCTTCGGATTTGAGAATATTCTTTTTGTCTCATCATATTCAATGATTTCTCCGTTCAGAAAAAAGGCGGTTCGATCCGATATCCGGCTTGCCTGCTGCATAGAGTGCGTCACAATGGCAATCGTGTAGCTGCGTTTTAGATGACTGATCAAATCTTCGATCCTGAATGATGAAACAGGATCCAGAGCGGAAGTCGGCTCATCGAGCAGCAGAACATCCGGTTCAAGTGCCAGAGCACGCGCGATGCAAAGACGCTGCTGTTGACCGCCGGATAAACTGTAGGCATTCTGGTTCAGACGATCTTTAACTTCATCCCAAAGAGCAGCATCGGTCAGACTTTTTTCGGCAATCTCCAACAACTTTCCTTTTCCCCTGACGCCATGCTTTTTCGGACCGTATATCACATTCTCCAAAACAGTTTTAGGAAACGGGTTTGGTTTCTGGAAAACCATCCCCACCCGTGTCCGCAGTTCCTCAACATAAATGTCTTTACCCAGAATATCGCTGCCATGATAAAGCAGACGACCACTCATCCGGACTGATGGTATCAACTCAACCATCCTGTTCAGCAGTTTGAGAAATGTCGATTTACCACACCCTGAAGGCCCGATA
>JAAYBY010000356.1 GCA_012729935.1 Clostridiaceae bacterium
ACAATATTCGTCGTCGGTTGGTTCAGATCTTTGAGAACGGTGTATAAAGTAGTGGTCTTACCGGATCCGGTCGGACCGGAGACGAGTATGATCCCGTTGGGGCTGGTCACGATGCGGTCAAACAGCTGTTCATTGTGCTCGGACAAGCCCAGCGCATCCTTGGACAAAATAACATCCGACCGGCCAAGAAGGCGGATGACAATCTTCTCTCCATCGACGGTCGGTAGTATGGACAACCGCATATCGACCGCCCTGCCGCCGATCGTGGTTTCAACGCGGCCATCCTGCGGGATACGCTTTTCTGCGATATCCATGCCGCCGATGATCTTGATACGCGTTACGACGGCTGCATGGGCATTCTTGGGCGCAGACATGACCTCCTGCAGGACGCCGTCCACGCGCAAACGAACCCGCATGATTTTCTCATGCGGCTCGATATGGATGTCAGATGCATCGATGCGGATCGCATGCTCGATGATTGAGTTGACCAGTTTGACGACCGGAGCGTTGGCCACCTCATCAGTGATCTGCTCCGTGATACGAACCATCTCTTCGACATCAAACTCTTCTTCCAGCTGGCGAACAGCCTTTTGTGCTTTTTCTTTACCGTAATTGGCTTCGATCGCCGTCACAATCTGTTTTTTCGTACTGATCCGAGGAGAAATCTCACGTCCGGTTATATAACGAATCTCATCGATCGCGACAATATCCAGCGGATCGTTCATGACAACGACAAGCTGGTCACCCTCAAAGGCGATCGGCATCAGGACATTCTTTTTGGCGATGTCTTCACTGATCAGCCCGGGCGCAGTGTCATCGATTCTAATATCATTGAGTTCAACGTAGGGAATACGACTCTGGTATTCCAGTGCCTTCATGATCTGACGGTCTGTCAGAACGCCGCTGTCGATAAGGATATCTCCCAGTTTTTTGCCGTTGTTATCTTTTTGTTGGGCAAGTGCTTCTTCAAGCTGTTCAGGTTTCAGTAAACCTGACTCGATCAGGATGTCACCTAATTTCTTCATATCATTCCCACTTTACGTTCGTGATGTCTGATTTGCGACACTAGACAGTACATCCGCAGAACAGCCGGATGACTTGCTCATTATTATAACGCCATTAGCGACAAAAATGAAGTCATTCTTTGTCATGGCTTAAAATTGTCATCAAAGTAACATCTGAGTGAAAATAATGACACCTTTGTGACAACCAGGATCACACATTTTGGCAAGGAAACCGTTAGTTTAAAATAAGACAGTTACTATCGGATCTTGAGGATCAGTCAATTCCAACCCGACTGCATATGAATAAAAACACAATGGTTCACTGTCATTTTCACTTTTGGTCTTGTTATCCGAACACAAAGTCGGGTATAATAAAAATCAATTAAACTGTTTCTTTTTGTTCTAATCAAGCTCGTATGAAGAAATCGCAGATTAAAAAATGAAAGAGGTGTCTAGTAATGGCAAAATTTTGTCCGTCTTGCGGAAAATCAATCGAAGACAACGCTCAGTTCTGTGATGGCTGTGGTGCAGTCCAACCTGGTGCCAATACAGCCCAGCAAACAGCAGGTCAACCGGTTCCGGCACCGGTCATCAATCAGGATGGCTATGCTGCCGATGACATTGAAA
>JAAYBY010000061.1 GCA_012729935.1 Clostridiaceae bacterium
ACGCTGGCTGAAAACCTGTCCCGCGAAGAACATGATATCACGATTGTTGATAAGAATCCTGAAGCACTGCAGCGAGCACATGACAATCTGGATGTCATGTGTGTCAAAGGCAGCGGTGTCAGTGTCAATGTTCTGATTGAAGCAGGTGTCAGAGACGCTGATATTCTGCTCGCGGCGACGTCCAGAGACGAAATAAACATGGTGTGCGCCCTGACCGGGAAAAAACTCGGTGCTAAACGTACCGTTGCCAGAATCCGGGATCCCGAATACGCCAATGAATTGTCCATGTTAAAAAATGAACTGGGTCTTGATATGATTATCAACCCGGAACAGGCTGCTGCACTGGAAATTGTCAAACTGATCCAGTTTCCTTCAGCTCTCAATGTAGAAAGTTTTGCCAAAGGACGCGTCCGAATCGTCGAGATTAAAGTGACAAACGATGTGCCGATTGTCGGAATGCCCTTGAAAAAAATATCCAGCCGGATCAGCTCATCCATCCTGATCGGTGCGATCGAACGTCAGGGAACTGTGTTGATACCCAACGGTGAATCGGAAATTCATGTTGATGACACGATATACATTGTCGGTAACGCATTCAATACATTCAATTTTTGTCGCGCCATCGGTAAATGCACCTTGAAAATTCGTCGCGTCATGATCGTCGGCGGCGGCCGGATCGGTTATTATCTTGCACAAAGCATTTTGCAGATGGGGCTGAAGGTTAAGTTGATTGAAATTGACTCCGACCGCTGTCTGGAATTATCCGAGTTGCTGCCCGATGCTTTGATCATCCATGGCGACGGCAGCAGCATCGATTTTCTGGAATCGGAAAATCTGGCAGATATGGATGCGTTCATCGCCATGACCGGTCGTGACGAAGACAATCTGATCATGTCCTTGATGGCGCAGCAGGCAGGGGTTCAAAAAGTAATCACCAAAGTGGCCCGCATCAATTCAGAAAACCTGATTCGTTCACTGCAGCTCGAGAGCATCATCAGCCCGCGCCTGATTACAACCAATCATATCCTGCAGTACGTGCGTGGACTGAAGAATGCTGAGTCGGCTTCGATCGAAGCGCTCTATAAGACGGTCAACGGCCAGGCGGAAATCATTGAATTTCTGGTAAAACAGGATCGCTGGTATCTGAACCAGCCGCTTAGAAAGCTGAAGATGATTCCCGGTACACTGATTGCAGC
The DNA here is from genome assembly GCA_012729935.1 of Clostridiaceae bacterium. Classification (GTDB taxonomy): domain Bacteria; phylum Bacillota; class Clostridia; order Saccharofermentanales; family UBA5734; genus JAAYBY01. Next base: position 1,197 of record JAAYBY010000061.1, read on the forward strand.
AATCGTCAGAAAGAATGATATCATTATCCCTCACGGCGATGATGTGATTCACCTGAATGACCGGGTTATCCTGTTTGCAAAAGAGATCGCACTTGATAACATCGACGAAGTCTTTGTCGTCACCGAGGCAACATGAATCATCGGGCGGTACTACGAAGCCTGGGCATTGTTCTGCTGGCAGAAGCCGGTTGTATGATTCCTTCGCTGATTATTGCGCTGTATTATAAAGAAGGTGACACATCTGCATTTGCTCTGACGATGGCCATTCTTGTCATAGCAGGTCTTGCATTGGTTCAATTTCGGCCGGCCAAGAAAGGTCTTTATGCACGTGATGGTCTGGCAATTGTTTCGCTTGGCTGGATCGGCCTTTCCCTCTTTGGTGCGATGCCTTTCTATTTCAGTGGAGAGATACCGGTTATGGTCGATGCGATTTTCGAATCGGTATCCGGCTTTACGACAACAGGGGCAAGTATTCTCACTGATGTTGAAAGCCTCTCAAAAGGTCTTGTGTTCTGGCGTAGTTTCACCCACTGGATCGGCGGAATGGGCGTTTTGCTGTTAACATTAGCCATCTTGCCATTGGCTGGAGCAG
>JAAYBY010000062.1 GCA_012729935.1 Clostridiaceae bacterium
ATGCCCTTTATAAGAAGGTGTCTGTCGAGAAATCTGAACAATTACAGGCTGCCCCGGCTTAACCGAAGATGGTGCTTCTTTCAACGGCAAGAATGCGTCGTGAACGTCACCGATTTCGATGAAGACAGCCTGCAACGGAGGTACAATCTGCCTGACAGTTCCAGTGACAATATCCAAACGACGGCAGCAGCTGCCACATCTGACTAATCGTTCAACCGGTTTTTTGCCCTCCAGCAAGACACAGCTGATCGTATCGTCTTTTCGATAAATCGCTATCTGGCTGTTTTCGTGAATCTCTTGATGGATACATTCAGGTTTTTTCTGCAAGGCAGGGATCTCCTCGTTTACACATTTCAATCAGACATCCAGACCGCTAACCCAGTCACGAATGTTTGTATCAGCCACTTTCATATGCTGCGGTGCAAATAAAAGCTCAGTACGTGTGATGGACGTCTCCAGCATATCTTCTTCAGAAAGGAACTGATGCATTTTCAGAAGTTGAAGAAACAGCTCAGGTCTCAAATTTTTCTGACTACCGGCGCAGACAAGAAGTTCGACAAGATGCTTGCCTTCTGTCTGAATATCAAGAATTAGCGGTTTTATATCCTGCAAGGATCTTTTTTCTCGCGTCTGCTTTTCAACCATCCACGTATCTTCATTAAATCGAGTTTGAAACCGATCGACTTTCTTTGCCAGCTCCAACGACGACAATCGATAACGGGCTGCTGTCACCCGGCTCATCAAGCTGTTCTTCTTGTCATCTGTGACCAGACGGCTGGCCTGGACTTCGAGCCCTTCAGGTAAACTGCGGTTCAGTTCCCTGCACCATAGTTCATTCACATCAGGCTCATAATTCTGCTGATCATCAATTTTGACATCAACATAATCATCTTCTGTTGCGATACCGACGCCGATCGGCAATGCAAATGCCAGCTGCGGACGCGGGTTAAATCCTCCGCTGTAAGCAACGGGTATCCCGGCACGTCTGATCGATCGCTCAAACGTCCTCATCTGATCAAGATGTGCCAGCCAGACGGCAGGTCCTTTTCGGCTGTATCGAATTCGCCAGTTAGTCACCAAAGCAAATGCCTCCTTCAAACGTTGTCGCACCACACTGACTACAGGCGATCCTGCATTGAGGCGTCGTTTTTGCCTTTAGTGCTTTCTGATACTCTCGATACAAAAATGCCGATGTTACACCGCAATCAATGTGATCCCAGGGCATTATCTCGGCTTCAGCCCGTTCCCTGTGCGCATAGAATGAGACATCAAGGCCAAATTTTTCCAGGCTGTCAAGCCAATTGTCGAGTTTAAAATGGTCGTCCCATGCATCAAAGGTCTGACCCTTTGCCCAGACATCACGGATAACAGCACCGAGACGTCGGTCTCCTCTGGCCAGCAATGCTTCAATTAACGAGGAATGCCAGTCATGATAGTGATACTTGACCGGTCTGTTTCGAAATCGCTCTTTGAGAAACTGTTGTCTTTTGTTGACAACCTCCGGTAATTCCTGAGGAGCCCACTGAAACGGTGTGTGTGGTTTGGGAATAAAAACAGCTGTGCTGACTGTCAGCTCCAGGCGCCTTGGTCTATCAGAGCGCGGCAGACCGCGATAGAGCGTTTCGATTGAATCCGTCAGATCAGCGATCGCCTGTGCATCCATATCCGTCTCAGTTGGCAGCCCCAACATGAAATAGAGCTTGGCTCCATTCCAGCCTCCTTTAAACGCCAATGTCATCGCTTCAAGTAAATCCTGTTCTGTGATATTTTTGTTGATGACATCGCGCAAACGCTGCGTGCCAGCCTCTGGGGCAAACGTCAGTCCGCTCTTGCGTGTACTGGAACCTTTTTGCATCAGCTCAAGTGTAAATGAATCCAATCGTAATGATGGCAGTGACAAGCTGGTGTGATGTCCTGAAAACTGCTCGAGCAGACGATCCGTTAAGGAGCCCAGTTGGCTGTAATCACTTGTGGATAAGGACAACAGCCCACATTCGTCATATCCGGTTGACTGTTCGAGTGCTGCGGCCTGCTTCGACAATGTGTCAACACCTGTCTCGCGAACGGGCCGGTAAATCATGCCAGCCTGACAGAAGCGGCAACCACGCGGGCAGCCGCGAAAGAGTTCGAGAGACATGCGGTCATGGACTATTTCCGTGTTCGGAACAATAAGCTGATCAGGCCGTTTCATGGTATTGAGATTCTTAACAATCCTTTTTTGAATGATAGGAGGAACCGTTCCATCAAGCGGACGTATCGCCTCGACGGTCTGATCCGCCTTGTAGACGACAGCATACAGCGAAGGCACATATACACCGGGAATCGCTGCGGCCTGCCGCAAAAACGCTGAACGGTCCCACGTTGACGTTCTACCGTTTGGACAGTGCTGATGATAGAGATCAATCAGTTCTTCGATCGTTTCTTCAGCTTCACCGATCACCGCCAGATCAAAAAAATCAGCCATTGGTTCCAGATTGAATGCGACAGGTCCGCCTGCGACAACCAAAGGATCTTCGGCAGATCGTTCTGACGTCAGCTGCGGTATACCGGCAAGGTCAAGCATATTCAGCACATTGGTAAACGACAATTCATATTGTAAAGTAAAACCGACCCAGTCGAATTGACTCAGTGGTGTGCGTGATTCCAGACTGTATAAGGGGATGTTTTTTTCGCGCATCAGCTGTTCCATGTCCGTCCAGGGTGCAAAAGAACGCTCACACCAGGTATCAGGGCGCTGATTCAATAAATAATAAAGAATCTGGAGCGCACTGTTCGACATACCGATCTCATAGACATCGGGAAAACAAAACGCAAACCGCACCAGATCAGATGACAGCGGTTTCGTCACACTGTTCCATTCACCGCCTACATACCGCGCAGGCTTGGTGACTGATCGCAACAATCCATCAGTCAGGTTTACAGGTTCAGTCTTCATGAATCGCGCTCCGCAAGAAGTGCTTCCAATTCAGCCTTTTTCTGTTCGTAACCTGGTTTACCGAGCAGGGCATACATGTTGTCCTTATATGCTTCAACACCGGGCTGGTCAAAGGGGTTGACTGCCAACAGATATCCGCTGATCGCACAGGCCAGTTCAAAAAAGCAGACAAGCTGTCCAAACCAGTACGGCGTGCGCTCTGGCACGGTTAATCTCAAATTGGGGACGCCACCCGCGACGTGTGCCAGAATCGTTCCCCGGGCGGCCTTCTCGTTGATTTCGTGCAAACTGCGTTCCGCCAGATAATTAAGGCCGTCTCCATTGTCATCATCTGCCGGAACAACGATTGTATGTTTGGATTCTTCAACAGACAGCACGGTTTCGAAAAGAATCCGCTGACCATCCTGAATATACTGGCCCATTGAATGCAAATCCGTTGTGTTGGCGACACCTGCGGGGAACAGACCGCGCCCGTCTTTGCCTTCACTTTCACCAAACAGCTGTTTCCACCATTCAGTCAGATACTGCATTGATGGTTCATATTGAACCATCACCTCAATTTGATAGCCTTTACGCAATAAAACATTGCGGCAGGCGGCGTAGCGGTAGCAGGGATTGTCGTCCGGATCAGGATTCTGCCAGTGGTGCATTCCATCTCTTGCACCGTCAAGCATCGCGTCAATGTCAATGCCGGCGACGGCTATTGGCAATAACCCAACAGGCGTGAGAACAGAGTATCGTCCGCCAACATCATCCGGTACGACAAATGTCTCATACTGCTCCTGAACAGCCAGTTTGCGGAGCGCTCCACGGCTTTTATCCGTCGTTACATAAATTCGTCTCTGTGCTTCCTCGCGGCCATACTGTTCTTCCATCCATTGTTTAAGAATTCGAAAGGCTATCGCCGGTTCCGTTGTTGTGCCTGATTTTGAAATAACATTAACCGATATACGCTGGCCTTTGATCGTTTCAAGCAAGTCATACAGATAGTCAGCACTCAAATGATTACCGGCGAATACAATGTGCGGAGCTGATCGTTTTTCCCGGGGCAGCAGATCAGAAAACGTTGGCGTCAGCATGTCAATCGCTGCGCGAGCACCCAGATAGGAACCGCCGATACCAATGACAATCAAAATGTCAGACTGCGCCCGGATGCGATCGGCAGCCCTGTGTATCCGTTCTAATTCATGTATATCGAGACTGTCCGGTAATTTCATCCAGCCTGTAAAGGCAGATCCCGGTCCTTTTCCTGAATGCAGCAGTTCATGAGCCGATTCAATCTGCGGTTTTAATTGATCTATTTCGTAAGAGCGAATCCAGCCGGATGCGCTATCCTGACTAAAGCCAATCATGATAAAAACCTCCCTAGTTATCTGGTTCTGTTATGATCGTTGTGTGTTTCGATTCAGTATAGCGTATGCGAAAAATCGTTGCAATGAAGTTAGTCTGAATGTTGTTGATCTCTGATTCGATTTTGTTGATAATGAGGGTATCAAATGCGAGGTAAACCATTATGACAGATTATGGACTGGTGCTGGCTGGCGGGGGAACTCGGGGTGCCTATCAGATTGGTGTCTGGAAAGCGTTGAATCAATGCAACATCCCGATCACGGCAGTTGTAGGTGTTTCGATCGGCGCAATAAACGGTGCATTTTTTTGCCAGGGTGACTGGTCATTAGCCTATCAAGCCTGGCATGAAGTAACTGTTACCGACCTGGTTGATCTGCCGGAACCGCTACCGGTTCCGGAGAATATCTTTGATCGTCACAACCTTCCGACATTAACCCGATTGGTGATTCAGGAAAGAGGTCTGGACACAACTCCGTTCAGACGTCAGATGGAACGTTATCTCAGTGAGGAAAGCCTGCGCAGATCGCCAATCGATCTGGGTGTCCTGACCTATTCGCTGACTGATTTCAAACCGGTCAGCGTTTTCCGGGACGCGGTCAGTCAAGGACATCTGTTTGACTATATCCTGGCAAGTGCCAGTCTACCATTGTTCAAAGCAGTACGTATTGATGGCAAACGCTTTGTGGATGGCGGCATCTATAACAACCGCCCGACAGAGATGCTCATCGCCAGGGGATATCAACGGATCATCGAGGTGGAAGTCGGAGGTATCGGTATCGCACGATCCTATGACGCAACCGGTCTGAAGATTCTATCCGTCAAACCAGAAAAACCGATTGGCGGAATTCTCGATACACGACATGAGATGATCGATGCGAATATCAGGCAGGGATATGCGGATGCGCAGGCGGTTCTTCAGTTACATGGATTAATCTGAGGCTGGTTGAAGCCAACTTGATTCAACCGCTTTGGCATCAATGAACTGAAGTCCCTGTCCCGTTCTCTGATAAGCAAGAATCCAGTCGCCCGGTTCTAGACGGCCGGTTTGCTGAAACACATCCCAGTTGAAGCTGATTCGGTCGAAACGCTCCTGTCCTGTCTGTTTTTTAAAGGCGAATAGTTCTTTTCTCATGCGCAGGTAACGAAGCAGCCTCTGATTGGATGGATCCCGCCGATGCTCCCAGAAATACATCCAGTCCGGCTGTCCTTTTTCACCGCTCATCTGGAAATCTGTTCGCAGCAAATCCAAAAACAGTGTGTGTTGACTGGAATCAATCCGCTGGCTTTGTGATTTGGCAAATTCGAATAATCGCCAGGCGCGTTCTTCTGAACCAAGGGATCGATCAAGCAAATGGCGTTCATCAAACCATTCACTCAGATCACAATAAAATGAAAACGGGCTGTCCCAGAATCCGGTCATCCAGTCGATTGACCGGACAGTAAAGCCAGCATGCCAATAAAGATCCAATAATTTCTCGACCCGCTTCAACAGACATATGTCCTCAAAAGTCATCGCGTCAGATTGAATCACCTCATAAGGCGGTTCATCGAGCCACTGGAATTCCGTCCGCTTTACAGTCCCGACAATCGGTGTGCCCGGCAGTATTTTCAAAAATCCCAGCTGCAGCATATCCGGCCTTAGAGCATAAACCTCGTTAAACGAGACCGCAAACATCGCTAATGTCTCCCCGGGCAGACCGGCAATCAGGTCGAGATGCAGTTGAATCCGGCCCATCTGCTGTAGCTTTGCAACCTGGGTTTTCAAACGATCAATGTTGCAGGTCCGCTGAATATTCTGCAATATAGCCGGATGGATGCTCTGGACGCCGATTTCAAATCGGAATAAACCTGTCGGGACCTCTTGCAGCAGCTCGATGGTCTCATCATCCAGCAGATCACCGGCAATTTCAAAATGAAACCGCGTGCGATATGCTTTTTGCCGATACCGTTCAATCAAGAATGACCAGATCTGACGAGCCCGTTCCGGATGACTGTTAAAAGTCCGATCTACCAGTTTGACCTGGCGGACATCTTGGCTGATCAGATAGGCTAACTCATCCAGAACGCGAACCAGACTGCGCTCACGGAGCTGTCTGTCAGTGGATGACAGGCAATAGCTGCAGCGGAACGGACAGCCGCGGCTTGACTCATAATAAAGAATGCGGTTCTTGCAGCTGCGCAGGTCAGTCTCTGAATATGGAAATGGCCAGTCATCGCCGGCAATCGGTCCAGTTTTCTGATTCAAGCGAATCATTCCGTTCTGACGCCAATACAATCCTGGAACAGTGGATAACTTAGATTGATCCGGACCAGATGTCCCGGCGAGCGCATCGACAAGAAGCATCATTGAGCGCTCTGCCTCTCCTGCTATCACAAAATCGATTGAATTGTCATCATGCATCCACTGTTCGGCTTGTGTCGATGCTTCAGGTCCGCCCAGAATCACATAGGCACCAGGTTTGATTTTTTTCAGTTCACGAACAACAGAGCGTGTCAGACAGCTGTTCCAGATATAACAGGAAAAGGCATACACGTGTGAATCACTTTTGTTCAGACGGTCAAGAATAGACAATAGTTGATCGTTTATGGTCCACTCAGCAATTGTAACGTCAACAGGCAAGTCAACTTTTTTAAGTTGGGCAGCTAGATACCTGATGGCTAAATTGGTGTGGGAATAACGGGCATTAAAACTACCTAGCAGCAAGCGAATCATTTCGCCGAACCCTCGCCCTGGCCAGCTTTCATTTGCTGCTCTTTCTCTGTCAATCGTCTGACCTTGAAGCGGTCTTTAACCACACCCTGAATCATAACGACGTTTCCATTTCTGATTATCTGATCCGCTTCTGCATCCGCCTGTCGAATGCCGTCACGCGATGTATAGCGAATCTGACCTTGCTTATTCGGCCGGATGGTTTTGATCACCATCGCCTCGTGGCCAATCTGATCAAGGTCGCTGCGAGCGGCGTGACGACGCGCGATTTTTTGCAGAATCTGGATACCGATGAAAACCAGTAACAGAAGAATGGCTAGCGCGCTGATGCCGATAGCCAAAAAAAGAAGATATGTTGTGATGTCGCTCAGGGATTGACTGTTCACCTGTTTTGCCTGCCAATCTGACCGTCTCAGTGTTGATCTGGGTCCCCGCTCCTCACATTATATCACAGAAAAAACAGCTGTTTACCGGTTAATTGGTCCAGGGCATATTCCTGCCGTTATATATTTCGTCCATTTCGCGCATGATCTTGCGGGTAATCATCCGGACTTCTCCTGGATGTAGATCAGCCTGGGATAATCCGAACAGGTAGTTGTCCAGATCGAAGGTCTTCAGCTTACATTTGGTATGAAAGATATTTTCCTGATAGACATTCACATCCATCATCTGATAATTGAGCCGAACTGACTCTGGAATGTAATTCTGGATGGACGTCATCGGATGGTCTATAAAAATCTTTTCGCCGGTAATTTTTCGGGTAAATCCGCGAACGCGATAATCGATCGTCATAATATCCGAGTCAAAACTCTGAACCATATAGCCAAGTGCATTCAGCGGAGAAATTTCGCCGCAGGTCGCAACATCAATGTCAGCCCGGAACGTCGCAACACCGCCGTCCGGATGATATTCGGGATAGGTATGCACTGTGATATGGCTTTTATCAAGGTGAGCCAGTAGTATTTCCGGTGTGGAAGCGCCACTCAGCGGATCCGATCGGCGTTGCTGCTCAGGGGTTGCCTGAATCATACCCTGCTCGCTGATCAAAATCGTGACACTGGATCCTCGCGGATAATAGTCCTGTTTTGCCACGTTCAGGATCGTAGCGCCAATAATCTGGGTAACATGCTCAAGAATCGTTGTCAGTCGATCGGCGTTATATTGTTCATCGATGTATTCGATATAGGCATTACGGTCTTCAACTGATTTAGCGTAACAGATATCAAACATATTGAAGCTTAATGTCTTTGTTAAGTTGTTGAAACCGTGCAACTTGATCTGATTGGTGTCATTTGGGTTCATCGTCTGACAATACGCCTCCTTCTTACCACTTCATTCCTGAAAAGCAAAGGTGATTATAACATACTGATCCTTAGAATAAAACACAATTTTTTTCATTTTTTTCAGATTTCTTGAAAGAAATTCCGCACTGTATTCCGATGAATCGATCAAGGTTTAGCAGATCATTAAGCCGTTCTTTGCCTTTAAAAAACAAAATGCTTATCAGTAATTTCTGATATATCAATTGTTGTTCGGTATTTACTGGTATCAAAGCCGATTATTACGAATCCAAACACGTGGCAAAACGGCTATTCATCAGTATGAGGTGTCCGCAATCTGATTCAGGATATTCTCATTGATAATGTGAATGCGGCCTCTGCCCAACGATACGGCACCGCGGTTTCTTAACTCACCAAGAAGTCTTGATACAACTTCCCGCGCTGTTCCCAGTTCAATCGCAATTGACTCGTGCGTGGTCCGGACTGTC
>JAAYBY010000357.1 GCA_012729935.1 Clostridiaceae bacterium
CTGTGACCATATCAAATTCCTCAGAACATCTTTATGTGATGACTCTATAGATCCATTCACTAGCCGATTAAATCAGCAAATAACTTGTTCACAAAATTACATACAAATACAATATATATTATAGCAGTTTTTTCTTGCTTATCAAGATAATCCAATAAACGAATCAGATTGTGAATCAGATTGAATTAAGTTACCAAAAATCACTCATTTAACACCTTGTATAATGCAAAAGCATTATATTTTCCTTTCTATTGATGTTGTTTGTATAATGCGAGCAGACGCTGTGGATTGGTTTGACACCTTATCGCTGGACGATTTTTTGGAGTTTACAACCACAGCATTTTGCCCAATTGTTGATGAGTTAGATAACGCATGACGTTTTATTTTGAGCAAGGTTACATTGGCAAAATAGTCTGTGGAAAACAAACAGCGTCAAGTTTATCACGAAGGGGATGTTTTCATGATCTATGTTGGAATCGATATGGCCGCGAGAAAGCATTACAAATCCGTCAGACTGCTGCCAATTCGATCGGTTCCAATAGCCCGGCAATGGCCTTTGAGCTACAGCAGACCATCCGCTTGATTCAGAATGTTCAAATTGAACTAGATCTGCTGAACAGCCGGATTGCGGCTGTTGTTGATACTGTCCAGACGCCGCTGATGACGATTCCTGGCATTGGACATGCCTTGGCTGCTGTTATCCTGGCTGAGATTGGTACCATTGAACGTTTCCAGACGCCGGCTCAATTACTTGCTTTTGCGGGTTTGGAATCATCCACTTTTCAGTCTGGCACTTTCAGCGCCAACCAGACACCGATGGTTAAACGTGGATCGACCTACCTGCGCTGGGCTGTCCTTCAGGCTGCACGACTCGTCGCCATGCGGGACAAGACTTTTCGAGACTATCTGTTGAAAAAGCGACAGGAAGGCAAGCACTTCAATGTGGCGCTTAGCCATGTCGGTAAAAAACTTATACGCGTTATATTCCACATGCTTCAAACCAACCGAGCTTTTGTACCTCAGACCTGACTTGCCTATTTCATACGGTGTCCTGAACAAAGCGGCTCTTGCTGTCTATTTTCGCATGTGTTGATTTTCAAGGTTCAAGGTTTTTGATTTTTCTCTCATCTGATCGGTTCATCTCTTGACTTCATATAGTTAGTCTCACGGTTTTGGATTGCATAGAATCAACTTCTGACAATTGAGCTTTATTCAGATTATTGGACACCTTATCGTAAAGTGATAAAACACATATTTCACTCATCAATAAGCATTCTTTGTGATGAACTGACATACGTGGTGCTCCACAAAAGCTTATATCTAATATAGCTGTTTCACTTGATAATTGACAGCAAACCCGGCACCGAGCAGTGTCCAGAAGATCGGTGCGACATAAATCACACTATCGTTGAAGATGGACGTGATCAGATAAGCCAACACTGCTCCCATGATGATTTTTCCGGCAATGACCCATGTGTCACTTGAACGACGTTTCCAGTACAGTTTTACACTTTGAATGAGATAGAAGCCGAACAAAACCAAAAGGGCAAGTAGAGAGATAACACCTGTGTTGTGGGCGACTTGAATGTAGAAGCTATGTGGTTTGTCGACGACGGCTCTTATATCACGAAATGTATTCAATTTTCCGATGATGTCGTCCTGAGGATAGTACATCGGGAAAGTGTCCGGGCCGTGACCGATCCAGAATGTGTCTTTCAGAAGTGGCAGAGACCGCGACCAGATATATCCCCGGCCGGAACCAAACTGCTCATTTCCTTTAAATCCAATGGATGGGATATCCTTCATTTCATTATAGGTTTTGAACAGTGTACCCACTAAATAGATGCCAGAATCTTCAAAATAGAAAGGCATTTTCGTATTTTTTAGAACGAGTTCAATCAGAAGGCGATCTTCTTTTTCGCTGATGATGGAATAATAATACATGTCATATGGCTTGTCTTTGAACCGAAAAATTCCATCTGATTCAACAGGAAC
>JAAYBY010000063.1 GCA_012729935.1 Clostridiaceae bacterium
ACCGGCTATCCTGATCAGTTTTGTGCCAGCAACCTTGGAAATCATAGCCGTCACTCTGCTGGCTCCGCGCCTGCTTCATATTTCCACTATTGATGCTGCTGTTCTGGGTGCCATACTGGGAGCAGTTTCAGCAGCCATCATCGTACCAAAAATGCTTCATCTGATGGAAGCCGGCTATGGCCAGAAAAACAAAATTCCCCAGATGATACTGGCAGGGGCTTCTCTTGATGACATCTATGTCATTGTTCTCTTTACGTCATTTTTAAGTCTTGCAATGGGCGAAGGATTCAAATCGTCACAATTACTCAGAATTCCAGCTTCCATTGTTACCGGCCTGATCATCGGTCTGATCATCGGTTATTTACTCGTCCAGTTATTTAAACGGATTCATATGCGAGATACTGTTAAAGTTCTCTTGATACTGGGGTTGTCTTTTCTGCTGATGGGATTAGAGCAGACAATCAACCGCGCATTCCCATTTTCCGGTTTTCTGGCCGTTATGGCGGTTGGAGGGGCGATCCTAAAATCCTATGAAATTCTGGCCAAGAGAATCACCGGAAAATTTTCAAAAATCTGGGTTGCCGCTGAGCTGATTCTCTTTGTCATGCTTGGCTCAGCGGTTGACATAGGGCACATGCGGGGAGCTGGTTTGTCAGCCGTTATTCTCATCCTGGCAGCGCTTTTGTGCCGCTCAATCGGTGTCATGATCTGCTTAATCAGAACACCACTCAACAGAAAAGAGCGCGCATTCTGTATCATTGCCAGTCTGCCTAAGGCAACTGTCCAGGCGGCCATTGGAGCGGTACCGTTGGCTTATGGTCTTTCTTCCGGCAACATCATTTTGATGATATCCGTTTTATCAATTCTCATAAGTGCGCCGCTGGGGGCTGTCGGTATTCAATTGTCTTACACAAAACTCCTGGAGTGCTCCTCTGTCAAATCAGCGAAACATCCATTATCTTCGCGCATGCCGGCTTCTGTTTCCGAAAAAAGCGATCAAACGTAAGATTAAAACAAATGCGAACAGCGATAAAAGATAAACAGACATCATGGAACCTGCTTCTCCTGCTTTTGGCATTGGTTCCGGATCTGCTGGATTCTCAGTCGATCTGATGACCGCATAATGGCTGAAATGCGTTGTCTCGAATACAAGGAAGTCGTCTTCCAATCGGGTGTTCATATCTGTCAGGGTGTCGGTGATGGGATCGTACCACTTGACCAGCAGATCGCTTGACTGATCGTCCGATACAGGAATTCGGACGGTTAACGGAGCATTAAAAACGGATAGCACCTGACCGTTCTGGTCTTTTAGCGTCAAATCATAGACCGCACGGACATCCGTGGTTGTGTCAGGGTCCGAACTGGCCAGGTCTCTGATGATGGCGTAAACAGGGCTGTCTGCAGGAATTGAAGACACTGAAAGCGCAAGAGACAGCGTGCTTTCGGGCAGCTCAATCTGCGAAAAGTCCAGCTGGATGCCAGAACCCGGATGTGTCAGTATGGATGTCACGCTCACAGGAACATGGACTGAAGTTGAGACATAGGACACTGTATCGTCCGGGTTAAAAGTCAACTCATACAATCCAGATGAAGTAACAATCGTTTCGGGATCATTCCAGACGAAGCGGCCGGGTACATTGCTTTCACCACCTGACAGGGTCACCGAAGCAAGTGTGCCAATGACCGCAATTTCGGAAACCACAGGTGGTTCAATAATTTGGGGCGTGTCTGGTTCAACAGTAATCGAAAGGTGTGTAATCGCTTCGAGATATCGGTCATCTGCGGATCGGGTCGCTGTGATGACTGCAGTGCCTGCCTTGAGTATGTTCAGTGTGTTGCTTGAATCGTCAAGAGAAACCACATCATCGCCTTCGGTAACAGTATACGTTACATCAAAAGTGCTTTGCCCGCCGGAGGCGTTTAAGTCAAAAGGCTCATCTCCGTATACCTTTGTGATTGAAGGGAACGGAAATGCAAAGCCGGTTTGCGCTGCTTTGGCAACAGTCATATTGATCATTGCACTGGCCTCAAGATAACGGTCATCTGACAGACACGATGCCCTGACAATTGCAGTCCCTGATTTTAACAGAGAAACCTCACCGCTGATTCCATTAACCGTGAGAACATCGTGTCCGCTCTCAACGGAAAAAATAACGCTGCCGCTGCTCAATTTGCCGGCCGTCTGCAGTAAAAAGTCAGGATCACCAAACGTTACTTGAACGGTGCCTTCGTCGATTGTGTGGTCTTCACCGTCAACAAATCTGAAGTCCGGTTGAGCATATTTACTGATTTCATAGCCGGCTATTTGTCCGTTGGCCCGGCAGATATAATTATCGTTTTCCGCATGCACATATTCAGCTGTGAGCGTGTACGTTCCGGCCGGGACACGGTTCCAGAAGGCTGTTGCCTGATAGGTGCTGCCATCATCTGTAATTGCAACATCCTGTGCGATTACGGTGTCATTGTACTTGAATGATAAGGTGCCGGCGGGATTATCAACCGCTCCCTGTATCGTCGCCGTCAGGACCACATCATTTTCTACCATTGTGGTATCTTCAGGAACCACTGTCAGTTCAACTGTTATTTCTTTAGCTGTGATTTGAAAAGATTTGGTCAGTTGTCCCTGATAATTGCCTTTACCGGTGATTAATGCCAATTGGGATCCTGCATTCTTATTGTCACAGGAAACGATAAAATCCCTGTTGGATACCAGTTCAATACTACCGTCATGAACACTGACAGCCGGTGTGACAGCCGCTCCGGTATATGTGAT
>JAAYBY010000064.1 GCA_012729935.1 Clostridiaceae bacterium
CCCATATTGAGAAGTTTCAAGCGTAATTCACGCGGTGAACGCTCACTGCTGTTTGTTAAAAACAAGAACCGCTTATTCTCCTTCTGTAAAAACTCGACAAATGATTTAACCCCCGGCAAAATCTGCTTACCATGGTAGATAACACCGTCCATGTCGCAGATAAATCCGATCTTGTTACGTATGATGTCCATCTCTTTCCCTTTCGTTCTTTGATTGAACAGATGAAAAATCTGTTATTTGTTGAGCTAATAAAAAGTATAGTCTGGCACAGGTATACTGTCAACGTAAACCAGATTGCCCCGAACCAGCCTCTGATTGAAAACGACCTTGACTTTTTCTGTTTTGTTTGCCTGAACGGGAAAAGTGTCGTATCCTGTTTTGTATGCAGACATTTGTGCTGCTCATCTTTTTTAACGTTATTGGAGGATCTATATGAGTTGGATACCAAATCGAACTGAAGCACTGGCTTTGCTGCAGGCGTACAACCAGCAGGAAAGTCTGGTTAAGCACGCACTGGCTGTTGAAGCTGTTATGCTGCATTTCGCGACGTTATTTGAAGCAGATAATATAGAAGAATGGGCTGTTGTCGGTCTATTGCACGATCTTGATTACGAAATGTATCCTGATCAGCACTGCCGGCAAACGGAGGCTATTTTAAAGGAGAAAGACATGGATCCAAAGCTGATCCGTGCGATTATCAGCCACGGTTATGGCATGTGCACAGATGTCAAACCTGAGTCAGACATGGAAAAGGTTCTGTATACCATTGACGAGCTGACGGGACTGATTACAGCTGCGGCTCTGATGAGACCATCCCGCAGTGTGCTGGATCTGTCACTCAAATCACTCAAGAAAAAATACAAGGCACCGTCTTTTGCTGCTGGTGTTGACCGCTCTATCATCGCGAACGGCGCGACTTTACTTGGATGGGAACTGGATCGTGTCCTCCAGGAAACAATCAACGGCATGCAGACTGCCGCTGCAGATCTGGGGCTTGACGGTTCATTGACTGACGAATCGTAACGCTTCAGAAGTTACATCAGATAAAAATCGTTTTTTCATCAATCTGTAATATTCCTGCCACAACATTTCGTTATAATGAAGGCAGATAGAAGATAGTCCGAACACAACGTACAGCACTCAGTGGCAGGCGTCCACGCTAAAAACGCCCGTATGTCGCAGTTTCTTTCTTTGACGTTTCAGATCCGCCATCCGGTCATCGCCGGATATCGAATTGAAAGGAGTTCAAGTCAGACCTGATTGACAGTCGATATTGAACAGATAACAATTGAATACAGTTTTCTTTTCAAGTTTATGCCGCAAACATAAATAAAAGCTGTGTTGATCGATTCGGATATCTTATCCAGATAGTGTGTAGAAGCGCTGATTCAGAAACAGAAGACTGGCTGCCCGGTGATGACCGGGCAGCTCTTTTATTTTGCGGGCAAACAGCTGTCTTTTTGTGTTTATAACTGTGTAAATATCTGAAGCGGTGGACCATCAGCACGCCAAATCGAATGTCCCAGCCTGGTCAGATCATCACGATCATGTGTGATCAGAAGAACAGGTTTAGACTGGCTTGCCGCCTGAATCCATGGGTATAGATGTTCGCGCAGCGGTTCATCCATCCCTTGGAACGGCTCATCCAGCAACAGCAGATCACTTTCGAAAGCAAGTGCTCTTGCCAGTGCCACACGACGTTTCATACCGCCGCTTAACTGACCGGGATAACGATCGTGCTGCGGTCCCAACTGCATCCGATTGAGCCAGATCATAGTCGCTTCTGCATCATGAAGGATCAGGTTCAGGTTATCAAAAACAGTCATCCAGGGCAAAAGCCTGTTTTCCTGAAAGACGATGCTGACCCGTTTATTCTCCAATCCGGTTATTGCCCCGGCGGCAATTGGGATGAGCCCTGCCAAAGTGTGCATTAGCGTCGTTTTACCACAACCGGATGGACCTGATAAGGCTACAACACCTCGGGATGGAAGAGTTAATGACAGATCACGCAGAATCCAGCGGTTATCAAGAATAACGCCTAGTCTGTCCAGCTCAATGCTCATGTTCAATCACCTGTCTTCCCATGAGTCATCCACTGCATCCTGAAATAACGCTCCGTCCATCTGAAAAGGATTTGAAGCAACCGTTCCAGTAATATACTTAACACGATGACAACCGCTGTGTAAGCCAGCAGCTCAGCAGTCTCGAGGTAAATTTTTGAATCATACAAACGGCCTCCCAAGGAAAACGACGGTCTGCTGAGCACCTCAGCAGCGATACCCGCTTTCCAACCGAGTCCCAGACTGGTGGTGGCTGCAACAGTAAAAAAGGGTGCTATCGATGGCAGATAAACAGCGCGGATCAATTCACGCTTCCGCAAACGAAATACTTTTGCCATTTCCAGTAACTGGCTGTCCGTTTTCCGAATACCCTCTGAAACATTCCCCCAGACGATCGGCAAAACCATGAGAAAAACAATAAAGACAACAACGCGGTCATGCGTCATCCAGACGAGGGCGAGAATAATAAACGAAGCGATGGGCGTTGCCCGTATCGTACTGATCAGCGGATGAAAGAAGCGGTCAAGCCATGTTATACGCACCGTCAAAACAGCCAGCAATGATCCAATGATAATTCCCAAAATGAACCCTGCCTGAATTCGCAAGATGGAATACGCTGTCGTCAACCAGAATTCAAGCTGAACAGCCTCCCTAAACAATGTACGGATAACCTGTAACGGCGAGGCAAGCAACAAGTCTTTCCCTACAACCCAATATGCACACTGCCAGATGAAAATCCAAACAATCAGTATTGGAATCCAGGATAGACTTCCGGGCAAACAGGTCGGTTTCCGCTGCGGAAGCACAACCTGTTTGTTTTCTGTCTTATTCCTTTGATTCCAGCCGACCATCCGTCTTCTCCTTGAATACGCCTATGTAAGCATTATATCAGGGAATATAATAGAAATCCTGATCCGGGATCGATCCGCCAACTGATTTCGGGTTAGCTTGATGAAGAATTGCAAACAGAGGTTCAAGCACACCGACCATTTCCTGGCCGTGAATCAACACGATATTACAATTTGGAATGGCCTTGGCAGCGAGGTTCGCATCAGCGATGATCTCATGTTCAGCGACCCATTCACCTGCCTGCTCAGGATTATTATTAACAACATCAACAGACTGTTTGTATTCTTCAAGGAATGTTTTTACAGCCTGCGGACGTGAAGCGGCAAACTGACTCGTGACAATCATCCCGCCCATCGCCAGTTCACTATCATTTGAGCCCTGATGGACGGACTGCCAGACTTTGGTCAGATCCAGAGCCTGTCGCATGTCAGGATTTTTACTGAGAACGGTCGTTACAAAAGGTTCCGGCAACAGAACAAGATCTGCTTCTCCTGCAACAGCACGTGTCGCCAGCTCAGCATGTTCTGTTAAATAGGTTACGGTTACCTGATCTGCTAAACCGGTCTTAGCCAGCAGTTCGTTGAGTGCGTATTCCGGAACTGCACCTTGTCCTGTTGCCAACAGCTCACGTCCTGCTAAATCTTCAAACGTCTGAACCGTATCACCCTTTTCCAGGACATACAGCACACCAAGCGTATTCACTGCCAGCATTTGTACTTCTTTTTGTGTCTTCTGGTAGAGCACTGCCGCCAGATTGGTCGGCACCGCAGCTATATCCACCTGTCCGCTGCTGATTTGTGCAACAATATCATCCGGCGTTGCTGTTAATGTAAATGAATAATTCTGCTTCGTTGTTCCCGCTTCCTGGTCGTTCATCAACTTAACCAGGCCAATTCCGGTTGGGCCTTTTAACGCAGCTATTCGAATCGGCTCACTGTTGTCTTCTATGCTGGTTTCAGCGGGTGTACACCCCGATAATACGAGTAAAAATGTGAGTATAGCGATCGTTACAACACGCAGAGACTGCCATTTCTTTAACTGAATCATATAAACCTGCTTTCCGTAGTCACCATTAACCGACTGCTGGTATTGTGTATTATTCACATAATAACATATTCCATTTTGGCTATATTGTCAATGATGATATTGAATATTACGGACGCATAAACGAAACAGGATGTATCACATGATCCTCTTTTGGATTGAAGCCAGAAAGGCCGGGATCTTTCAGCATCAGAGCCCGCTGGACGCTGAAGTGACCGAAACGGCGCCGGATTGTATCGATCGTCTGCTCCAGCTCCTTCCATCGCACATAATCATCTGCTTTTTCAAACAGTGTCAGCTGTTCCAGACGATCGGCCGTTACCAAATCGCACCCGCGCACACCAAGGCTGCGGATTGGGCTGTTCCAGTTCCAATGCTCACAAAACAGCTGCATGGCCTGGCGTGACAGATCACGTGCCAGATCAGTCGTTTGAGTCATGCTCCGCTGCCTCTCAATGGTAATCAGATGGGTGTCACGGATGCTGATTTGCACGGTCCTGCAGCGGAGCCCCTGTTCTCTGAGACGTGCCGCGACGCTCTCTGAAAGAACCGTTATAATCAAATGCACCTCTTCCTCTGTTTTGAGATCGCGCGGTGTCGTTGTACTATTGCCGATCGACTTTATCAGATCGCGAACAGACGATTGTCGAACAGGTGACGTATCGAGACCTCTTGCGTACAACCACAGCGTTTCGCCCCATTGTCCCAGCAATCGGCGTGCGTCAACAAGCGATAGCTGCGCGAGTCCTCCGATCGTTTGAATACCAACCCTGTTTAATTTCCTCCGTGTCGAAGGGCCTACGTAGAGCAGCATTTGGACAGGAAGAGGCCAGACAGTTTTCTGATAGTTGTCACGTGTCAGAACAGTTGTTGCATCTGGCTTTTTCAAATCGCTTCCCAGCTTGGCAAAAATCTTATTAAAACTGACGCCGACAGAACACGTCAATCCCAATTCCTCCAGCGTTCGCTGGCGAATCTGATCTGCAAGTTTCCGACCGTCGCCCAGAAGCTTTGCGCTTCCGGTTACATCGATCCAGGCTTCATCCAATCCAAAGGGTTCGACCTGATCAGAATAGTCGGAAAAAATAACACGCGCACGGTGGGCGAAACGAATATACTTCCGATAGTCAGCCGTCAAGACTACCAGCTCAGGACATTTGTTTTGTGCCTGCCAGATTGCTTCTCCTGTCTTGATTCCAAAGCGTTTTGCCTGCTCATTTTTAGCCAGAATAATGCCATGCCGATTTTCTGCGTCGCCACACACAGCAACTGGTTTTTGCCGCAGTTCAGGGTGATACAGACACTCAACGCTGGCATAAAAGCCGTTCAAATCGGCATGCAAAATAATCCTGGAACGATCTTTTTCTTCCATGGCTTTATCCTGCCTCTTATATTTTAAACATCTAAACGAATATCAGAATAAGTTTTTTCAAAGGAACCATTCAGTTACCGCCGGTCCTCAACAGTACGTCTCGGTGGGAGTTCTGAATCAGGCACAATCGTGCCGACATTCCTGAAGTACTCTCTGCTGATCATTCCCGGAGCTTACCGCCAGCCGCGGCAGTTGATAAAACAGAACGGTTTGTGTTTCATGTATGGGAGCGGATTGGTGTATTGAATAAAAGTGGATACCGCGATCACGGTCTTCCCTTTTTTCCAACCGGGCGGCGACCGCCTGAACGGCTGATTCGCCGGAATACCGATCCACCTGCAGGTCTGCGCTTCTCAGCAAACGTTCAGTTGTGGCTTCCTCCCTGCGAAAACGACTGTATAGACGTGTCAGGATGATCGCCAAAGTCAATAAAGCAACCCAGAAAAGCAGATTGATTTCAGTCATAACGCACCGTTCCTTCCGTGAGACACATGCTCAAACATTTGTTCGTTTTCAATAATATCAAGATCTTTGCCGTTTGTCAAGATAATTCGAACAATTGTTTGTTTATGTTTCAAGCAAGAAAAAAGCACCTTGAAAGGTGCTTACCATCAACCGGATTTCGAATCAGATCAGTCAAACATCACTGCTTCGGTATGATATTTTCAGCTCTTCGATATCGGTCACCAGCTGGCGGAAACGGACACCCGCGTGCTCCATCATATTTTTGGACGCTCGAACGCTGTCTGTATGAGCATATTTGTCAGAAAGATAAACAACCTCGCGAATGCCGGATTGAATAATCGCCTTCGCGCATTCATTGCATGGAAACAAAGGTACATAGATCGAGCAGTCTGCCAGATTAAAGCCGACGTTGTTCAAAATGGCATTCAGTTCTGCATGACATACATAAGGGTATTTCGTTTCGAGCATATCGCCTTCACGATCCCACGGGAAAACATCATCACTGCAGCCGATCGGCATACCGTTGTATCCGACAGAAACAATTTTATGCTGCTTATTAACGATGCAGGCGCCAA
>JAAYBY010000358.1 GCA_012729935.1 Clostridiaceae bacterium
AGGTGTGGCGCTGCGGGCAAAGGGTCTGGGCGCACGTGTGATTGTTACTGAGATCGACGCTGTGAAAGCCTGTGAAGCCCTGATGGACGGGTTTGACGTGATGCCGATGCTGGCGGCGGCTTCGCTTGGCGACCTGTTCATTACAGTGACAGGATGTAAAGATGTAATAACGACACAACACTATAAAGAGATGAAAAATGGCGCTATCCTGTGTAATGCCGGCCATTTTGATGTTGAGATCAACCTGAAACAGCTGGCGGCACTGTCAGTCAAACAGGAGACTGTCCGACCCGGGATCCAGGCATATATCCTTGAGGACGGAAAATGCATCCACATACTGGCATCCGGCCGACTCGTCAATCTGGCGGGCGGTGATGGTCATCCGGCAGAAATCATGGATATGAGTTTTTCGCTCCAGACGGCAGGTGTTTTGTATCTGGCACGGGAGGGAAAGCAGCTGCCCAAGCGGGTGCTTCCGCTGCCGGCAGATGAGGATGAGGCGGTCGCAAAGCGACTGCTCCAGCATTGGCATAAAGGACTGGAACAGCTGACACCTGAACAGGATCATTATCTGAATCACTGGAATCTCACAGACAGCTAAGCGGAGGCTGATCAATGAACGCACCTTTTGTCTTTAAGGATATTACGGTCGTTACGCCTGATGAGCAGGGCCAGGTCCATGTGACAGCACATGCCTGGGTTTGTATTGACGGGCAGCGGATCACAGCGATTGATACGGAGCAATCTTATCTTCAGAAGCCACCGGTTCCTGGAACGGTGTTTTATGATGGCCGTAACCGGATCATGCTGCCGGTTCTGGTCAATGCCCACAACCATATGGCGATGACGCTGCTGCGCAACGCTGCCGATGATGTTGCTTTGCAACCCTGGCTATTCGATCATATTTTTCCGCGGGAAGCCAAGCTGACAGCACAGATTGTCGCAGCCGGCAGTCGGCTTGCGCTCGTGGAAATGATTCGAAACGGGATTGGAGCCACAGCGGACATGTATTACTATCACGAAGAAACAGCTAAGGCGGCTCTGGAAGCCGGCTTTCGCTTGAATACCGCTGTTGATGTCAAAAAACAGGATGCGGCCGGATCGACCCTGATCGATGCGGAATGGCTCAACGAGCAGATTCAACGGTTTCAGAATGATGCTTCAGGCCTGTTGCGGATTTCGATGCTGGTTCATTCAGTTTATCTTTACGAAGCGTCGATGTATCAGCCGCTGGCCAGACTAGCTGAAGCGACGGCTTGTCCTGTACATCTTCACCTCTCGGAAACGCGGAAAGAAGTGATGGACTGCCAGAAGCGTTATGGGATGAAACCGGCCGCCCGGCTTGAGGCGTTCGGTTTTTTCCGCACGCGAACCCTGGCGGCACATTGTGTCTATCTTGATGATTCTGAACGCAGCATTTTGTCAGAACACGGTGTTTATGCCGTTCATTGTCCGGCCAGCAATTTGAAGCTGGGCAGTGGCGTGGCAGACATCACAGCGATGTGCCGCTCGCAGATACCGGTTGTTCTCGGGACAGATGGTGCAGCCAGCAATAACAATCTGGATCTCTATCGCGATCTGCGGATGGCCGCTTTTCTTGCCAAAGGCTCCAGGGAAGATGCCTCTGTTATGAGCGCACATGAGATATTGCCGATGGCTACATCTGCAGGCATGCAGGCGCTTGGTTTTGAGCAGAGCGGCCGGATCGAGCCGGGTGCTTTTGCCGACCTGCAGATTGTACGGACGGATGTCCCCGGTATGACACCGCTTGGTGATCCTGTGTCAGCTCTCGTATACAGCGCGAACAGCTCCGATGTGGAGTCTGTGATGGTTGCCGGTCGCTGGCTGATGGAGAAGCGTGAACTCAAGACGTTGGATGAGGAGAAAATCATGTTTGAAGCTCAGGCAGCCGCTGCCAGACTCGATCTTGATGAACCGTCATGCTGATTGAGTCTGCTTGAAAAATTTTAGTGACATTAAGTCAACAAAAAGGGGAGGTTTTGTTATGGGTAAGCCGTTAACAATCGGATGGGCACAAACAGATATCACACCGGATCGGCCGGTCTATGTGATCGGACAGCTGTTTACGCGATTCTCCAGTTATGTACACGATCCATTGACTGCGACTTGTCTGGTTATCGAGAATGAAGATGATCAGGTTACGTTTGTCTCACTGGATATGGCTTCAGTGCCAACCGCACAAATTCCGAGGATCATTGATCGTCTGGCGATAGACGGACTGGATCCGGACAAAGTCTGTTTCTGTGTGACGCATACGCACAACGCCACTCAATTTACTGCGGAAACAACCCGGACACGATATTTTGAAGCATATCTCGGCACAGACCGCTGTCCCGACCGACGAATTCTCGAACCGGATGATATTCTGAAAGATGAAGAAGCAGAAGAATTCTTAATCACCCGGATCGTCGACCTGATCACAGATGCCTGGCAACAGCGCGCACCAGGCGGTATTTCCTATGGCCAGGACTATGCGGCTGTCGCATTCAACCGCCGCCCTCAATTCAGAAAAGACGACGGAACCCGTGAATCCCGGATGTATGGTGCCTGTCATGTTCCGTCGTTTACCGGTTTGGAAGGTTCTTCGGACCACAGTGCCCTGATGCTCTATACCTGGGATCTGGATCGTCAACTGACAGGCATTCTGGTCAATATCCCGTGTCCCGCCCAGGTATGCGAGCTGCAGGACTTCATAACCGCTGACTACTGGAATGATGCCCGCGCAGAAATCAGGAATGTGTTTGGCCAGGTATTTGTTTTGCCGCTGTGCGGAGCCGCCGGAGACCAGAATCCGCTGGATCTGATTCGCCTGTCCCGCCACAATGAGGAAACCCTTCGGATCTGGAACAGCCAGCAAAAGGCTGTCCACCGCAATCTGGACATGACACGCGAATGCGCAGCGATCGGACGGCGGATCGCCGATGCTGTTTCCCGCGTATTTGATACAGCGCGAAATCAGATTGACACACGGCCGGTATTTAAACATGAGCGAATTGAGTTATCAGTGCCGATCCGCCGTGTGACGGAAGAAATGTACGGGGAGGCCAAACAGATCGTTGAAGACGCGAAAGAAGCGCATGGGCCAGACAACCGTCTGACAGAACCTGAAATGATCCGTCTCTTTGAACCTATCGGCGTCGTCAACCGCTGGGCGCTGCAGCAGTCGAAAGAAACATTTGATTTTCCGGTCTTCCTGATTAGAATCGGTCAAGCCGCCTTCGCGACAAATCCATTTGAATTATTCTGTGAATACGGTTTTAGAATTCGGGCGCGCAGCAACGCTGAACAAACCTTTATCGTCCAGCTTTCGTCCAACGCCACGGGTAGCTATCTGCCGACTGAGGCCGCTGTCGCCGGCGGTTCCTACGGGGCTAAACCGGTTAGCAGCCTGGTTGGACCGGATGGTGGAGACACACTGGTTGAAGCGACTGTGACAGGCCTTAACAAGCTGTTTGGAGGCTGATGTCACTGGAGCGTTATATTCTACTGGTCAGTCGAATCCGGATTCCCCCAATATTATAATCTGATAAAGAAAAAGGTGTTGCTGCGTCATCCATGCAGTAACACCTTTTCTTGTGGAGCCGCTGGTGAGAATCGAACTCACGACCTGCTCATTACGAGTGAGCTGCTCTACCTCTGAGCCACAGCGGCGAATCTGTTACAGTTTATCAAATTTCCTGATGAAGTCAAGTCACAGACAACCCCCACAGACGGTATCAAATCTGTCTAAAACGCGACCAAAGCCCCAAATACGTGTAGAAGCCGCTTGAGCTAGCATTATGCACAAAATGTAGATGTAATATTTGTAATAATATACAAATTGGTGAACAGATTTATATTGCTTTTTTAATCCGTTCCGGTATAATAGAGGTAGAAGCAAGAAATAAAAAAAGTCCCGATCGGTTCGGGTTCGTAATGACAATAAGGAGGTACTACATATGAGTAAATCATTCAGCATGCATGACATTGATGTAAGAGAGTTCATCAAGGCTCTGGACCAGACAAAAGGTAATGTTTTTCTGGTAACCCAGGAAAATGACCGATTCAATCTAAAGAGCAAACTGAGTCAGCTGGCTGGTATCATCAGCCTGATTGAAGGCGGCAGACTGGTTGAAGCCAAGATCGTCTGTGATGATCCGGAAGACGAGTCAATGCTGTTCCGTCTCAACCTGTTTGGTGAGGGAACAAAGAACTAAAATTATCTGTATGTTTATTAACATTGAGCGCGCCCGATCAGGCAGCGCTCTTTTTTTATGGTCAAACCGCCTTGATTTGTGTATCATGAAAAAGACAATGCGGAAAGAACGTGTTATCGTTGGTTGCGAAGCATAGAGAATGATGAAAAGAGCTGACAAAATGGAATTTGGACTATTACTGACCTTTGATCAGGAAACAGAACAAAAATTGAATGATCTGATTCAACATCTGGTTCGTGGTGGTGCCAACGAAACACTTTTGCTGGCTGGACTGAGGCCGCACCTGACACTTGCTGAGTTTGACACGCACGACATTGAAGCCGTTGACAGCGCAATCACCCAGCTGACTGCTGAAAAACTGATACCCATTTCAATTAAACTGG
>JAAYBY010000359.1 GCA_012729935.1 Clostridiaceae bacterium
TGCATCGGCGTCCCCGGTAGTTTAGCCGCTGCTGCTGTCATGATCATACCGGCCGCATCAGCCTGGTCCTCCGCTTCGTACAGCATGCGAAGGACATCGCGCTGACCCAGTGCTTCCATGACATCTTTATTACAGACAATCAGACAGTCATCAAGCTGAAGCTGTGCAATATTGGAATAGCGAACCGTACCGGCAACACCCGCACAGTATACATCGAGACCCTGAACCGGTTTACCGGCATAGTCGATCGCTTCCATCGGATAATCATCAGCTGTCAGAGGATAAAGGACATCTCCGCGGTACAGGTAAGCACAGCCGCCTCCCATCGTGACTGCAGCCATTTCAGAGTCGCGAACCAGTATGCCGCCGAAATATGGCTGCCTCATCCCGTCATGCTTGAGGGCAATTCGACCGACGACTGAGATGGCGCACTCCGCCAGATCATTAATCTCAGCGTCGATATTATGGCCTGGCTGTTTAACAGCGGTCATGATCTGATCCAGATGTTTACGAACCTGTGCAGTCGATGCATCATCCGGCACTCCGCCAGACATACGGGCAAAAACGGAGTAAAAGAAACCTCGGTCTTCCCGATCCAGAGTAATATCAGCTGCCCGGTGCTCACGGCGCCCGGACAGACGTCCGTCCAGATAAAATCCATCTGTAGCACCTGTGGTCGGATAATAGCGGGCCGTTATGGTCGTCGCAATCCGCGTCACAGCAGGCTTTGGTTGTTTGGGCATGAAGAACCTCCTATTGAATGATCCGCTCAAAACGCCTGTTTCGAGACGTCATGGGCAGTTTCGTGAGGGGTATCCGTTCGTGACGGATCAAGATATCAATACACGAAACATATTATATCATAGTCATCAGGAAACAAAATGACAGATTCTTATCATTTTCATCTATTGAACGACACCTGCGGGCGAAGCCTGAGGACAATTCTTGTCTCAGGGATACGTTTTGTGTATGATGGTGATCGAGGATGATATGTATGATGACAGCTGCCAGACGATCTGTCTGCAGATTATTGAACGTTACGGCCTGTCTGCTGATCGGAATCGTGATCAGCTTTCTTTCGTTTGCCTCTGTTGCCGCTGGAACGGTTGATGCCACTTTTTCAACACCGGTACGTCTATCTGCCGGGAAAATGCACAGTGCGCTCATTTTACAGGACGGTTCTCTCTATACCTGGGGAGATAATGCATACGGCCAGCTTGGACTGAGTGAAACAGAATATTCCGATCTGCCGCAAAAGGTGATCTGGCCTGAACGGATTGTTGATGTCAGTCTTGGAGCTGACCACACACTCTTTCTGACCGAAAGCGGTGACGTCTACGCCATGGGCAGAAACAGTTTCGGTCAACTGGGAAACGGATCAACGCTGCATTCTGAGAAACCAGTTCAGGTTACCGGCCTGCCTGCCATTCAGTCAATCGCCAGCGGCTTATGGCATTCGCTGGCGCTCGGAGAAGACGGCAGTGTTTGGGGTTGGGGCGACAACACATCGTCACAGATTGGTGAGCCGCGAGGTGAAGCCATCGAGGACGCGTCTGGCAATATCGTTGGATACCGGCAGACAAAACCGGTTCAGATCATTATGGAGCAAATATCAGCTATCGCTGCCGGCGGAGCGTTTTCGCTTGCCATTGATTCTGCAGGAAACCTGCTGGCCTGGGGTGATAACGCGCGCGGCCAACTGGGTGATGGCACCCAGCAGACACGTACAACACCGACCGCAGTGACCGGTTTAAATAAGGTTCGATCTGTTTCAGCCGGTTATCAGCATGTTCTTGCGGTTGTTGATGATACAGGCATTGATCGTCTATATACCTGGGGGGATAACAATTCCGGGCAGCTCGGAACCGGCGGACAAATAGCCGGAGATTCCTACCAGCCGCTGCCACGGATGGTCAGTCTACTGGATCGTGACGGAAACGCATTTGCACAGATCATCCAAATTCATGCCGGTTATGCTCACTCAATTGCAGTAATCGGCCATGCAGGCGATTCATTGACGCCAGAACGCCAGAGTCTGCTGGTCTGGGGCGATAATGAATATGGGCAGCTTGCTCTCGGGCATACAAATGCACAGACACAACCCCAGCTCTTAGCCGGCCGGTTCAATGGGTTCTCTGGATCAGATTTCCTGCCATTCGAAGCGGTTGCAGCCGGCGGATCGCACACCTTGGTTTTCAGCAGCAAAGGCTTGATGGCTGCTGCAGGTCTTGGTTCTCGTGGACAGCTGGGCACGCGTTCCATCGTCAGCCGGCTGTCACTGACACATGTTCCGGTGCCGGATCTGATTCGCCCCGGCTGGCGAACAGGCGATCAATTATCGGTCAGCCGGGAAAACGGTATGCTGACTGTACGCTGGCCACAGGCTCAGGACAACATCGGTGTAGCCGGTTATCGACTCACGCTACAGGCATCCGATGGCACTGGCACCGCGATTGACGTCGGACTCGGTCAGGAGTGGCAATTTCCGGACACAGATGATTCGGAAGCATATTCGATAAGCGTTTTTGTTTTTGATTCAGCCAGTCAGGATCTACCGTCAGAACAACTGAGTTCTCTGGCCGGTTTTTTACCACCGCTTGACATGCCACACGGTAAAGAAGCAGATTTCTTCACCGATTCTGCAAAATCCAATCACCTGATTCTGCTAGAGAGCCATCACTGGCGGCCATCTAAGTCAGGTGTTTTACAACCGCTGGAAGTTCCGTGGGATGTTTCAGCCGTTTATGGCGCGGACGTCCTGCCAAAAGCACCGGATTTCAGACCACTGATCTTTGTTCTGATACTGACGGCAGGCATGCTGATCTTGAGTATCCTTGCCGGCATCAAAGCTAAACGAATGAAAGCAGTGGCAAATCAAGCTGTCAAACCGTCGGCCGTTGATATCAAGCGCATTCAATGATCAGAACGGCGGATCATCTCCGGGAGCAGCACGCTTGATGACAATATGTTCTCCATCACGCGAATATCGTTCATGAGCTGTCTTGTCTGGCTGCTCAGCGGAGTTGTGCTTTCAGGACTGATGCCATAGCAGGTAAATTGATCCTTAAGCGGTTTCTCTTGCCATATGTTTTGAAGCTGCTGGATATAGGTGTCAGTCAGACCAAGTGCGACCGCATAAGGGAACAGCATCCGTTGGCGATCGTCATCCGGATAGGGTATGACTTGTTTCAGTCGTCGCAGATAGCGAACCA
>JAAYBY010000065.1 GCA_012729935.1 Clostridiaceae bacterium
CAAATTTGATTCAAATCAATTATTTTTATTCTGAACTCAGGTAGACTGGGTCTGTAAGATACAAAAGAAAGAAGGGAATAACATGTCAGGCACATTAACATTTAAAGAGGCAAAGAAAAAGAACCTGAAGACATTAGAGGCTTATGTCCCGGTTGTAGCAAGGGTTCACGGTGCTAACCATCCGGAGTTTCATGACGTACAACAGCTCTTTGATACAATTCGAATGAGCATTAAAGAAGCAGGCTCCACTCAGCCTGAACTGCACGAATATTTCGCCAGACTACGCGAGGTCACAGACAACTACACCGTTCCGGCGGATGTTTGCGAATCCTACGAGGCAGTCTACGTAATGCTGGCCGAACTCGATCATGCTTATCATGGTTGATCAACACTGAAACGAAGCAGGTGATGATGATGCAGAACTGGATACTCCGGAAAAAGAACATCTGGATGCTGATTGGCGGCATTCTGATTGTGCTGGCATTTGTCAGCCATTACGGCTTTACCAACACGCAGCTGTCTCATGTCCTGATGATGATTGCTTCCGTTCTGGGAGCGGTTCCGATAGCGATCCAAGCTTATCAAGCTCTGAAAGTCAAAGTAGTCAGC
This sequence comes from Clostridiaceae bacterium, assembly GCA_012729935.1. GTDB lineage: Bacteria > Bacillota > Clostridia > Saccharofermentanales > UBA5734 > JAAYBY01. The sequence continues at coordinate 610 of JAAYBY010000065.1, forward strand.
ATTGATGTCCTGGTGACGATTGCCGTAACCGGAGCCTTTATTATCCAGGCTTATGAAGAGTCTGCGATTGTGACCTTCCTGTTTTTATTTGGTGCATACCTGGAACAGAGGACGTTGAACCGGACCCGGTCAGCGATCCGTGAATTGACTGAAATGGCACCGGAGCGTGCGCTTAAGCAACTGGATAGCGGAGAATTTGAAGAAGTCGACGTGGATGAAGTCGATGTCGGCGATGTTCTATTGGTCAAAACCGGAGCGAAAGTGCCTGTAGACGGTACTGTGCTGAGCGGTGAGGGGCACATCAATGAAGCAAGCATAACAGGCGAATCTGTTCCGGTCAGCAAATGGAAAGATACGCAGGTTTTCGCTGGAACCATTCTGGAAAACGGAACGCTTCAAATTGTTGCCAATCGTGTTGGCGAAGATACGACGTTCGGTAAGATCATCGAGCTGGTTGAAGAAGCACAGGATTCAAAATCTGAAGCAGAGCGGTTCATCGATCGCTTTTCCAAATACTACACACCTGCCGTTCTCGTTCTGGGTTTCATCGTGTGGCTGATTTCGCGGGATGTTGAACTGGCTATAACCATATTGGTTCTGGGCTGCCCGGGTGCACTGGTTATCGGCGTTCCTGTCTCCAATGTTGCCGGCATCGGCAACGGCGCACGTCATGGTGTTTTGCTCAAAGGCAGCGAAGTGATCCAGGATTTCAGCAAAGTGGATTCAATTGTATTTGATAAAACGGGTACCCTGACGCTGGGTAATCCCAAAGTGGCTGACACAAAATTCTATACCGATGAAGTTGATCAGGTACTTGCCTATACCACGAGTGTAGAAAATGAGTCCGACCATCCTTTGGCAAAAGCAGTGGTCGAACACATAGGCGCTGAGCGATTTCTGCCGGTAGAGCGGACGAATGTTGTAAAAGGCGGCGGAATTGTTGCTTCTGTCGATGAGCATATAATCGTTGTAGGCAATCAGGCCCTGATGGATCAGGAAAATATTCCTTTAAGCGACGGCGTCAGAGAAGATATTGAAACTTTTCAGAATAAAGGCAACTCTTTGGTTCTTATTTCGGTTGACGGGTCAATCAGGGCGCTAATGGGGATTCGTGACCAGATTCGTCCCGGCGTTCCCGATGTCCTGCAGAGACTGAAAAAACTTCGCGTAAAGAACCTGATTGTTCTTTCTGGAGATCATCAGGGAACCGTTGATCGCGTGGCACGCGAAATCGGCTTGACGGAAGCACACGGGCATCTTCTGCCTGCCGACAAATCAGCTTACATCAAACAGCTGCAGGATCGCGGCCAGATTGTGGCCTTTGTGGGCGATGGTGTCAACGACAGCCCGTCGCTGGCACTGGCGGATATCGGGATCGCCATGGGGAATGGCACGGATGTCGCGATTGAGACATCCGATGTTGTCCTGATGAACTCAGATATCAGCCGTTTACCTCATGCATTGGGATTGACCAAAGCAACCGCACGAAACATGCGTCAGAACATTATGATTGCGGTTGGTGTTGTCCTGTTCTTGTTAGGCAGTGTATTCTTTAGTGAATGGATGAATATGTCGATCGGCATGCTGGTACACGAAGCAAGCATTCTATTGGTTATTTTGAATGGGATGAGGCTTCTTCGGTATCGATAGAGCTGTGGTATTCAGAACAGAAAACGATAGATAGGAGAGATCAATATGCAAAAAGCAACGATCCAACTGGAAACCTTGACGTGCCCTTCCTGCGTTCAAAAAATTGACAGCGCAGTCAAGTCTCTGAAAGGTGTAGAAAAGGAAAGTGTAAAAGTATCGTTTAATTCAAGTAAAGTGAAACTTGATTTTGACGAGAATCAGTTGACAGCAGAAGCTGTCGTAAAAGCAATAACAGCGCTGGGGTATGACGTGAAGAAAACTCAAGTCAAACCTGTGTAACAAAATGAAAGAATAGAAATTTTCAGATGCCGGGGATCATGGTCCCCGGCATATTTTCGCATTGCCTGCGTTGTTTTTTATGATTGTCTGCGTTATTATTAATGTACAGACCGCAGACAGCAAATGTTTGATGAACAGACAGATAGACAGGCTTATGCTTCATTATGGATGTCGCAGCCGATGTCACAACACAAAGTCTGTTGAATCCATCAGATGAGTATCATCCCGATTAACGACCAGCAGAATGAAATGCCTGAAGCTTTTCAGGTAAAATGATGGACTTATTCGATAAGTGGTGATGTCATGACTGATTTGACCTGCCAACCCGACTCACAGGTGAGTCGGGAAATTTCCTGGATTTAAGAGAGTGTTATTAAGCAGGCCGTCGTTGTTTCCGCAGACAGGCACTGGCTTTTTGCGTTGAAGAGAGGTAAATCATCGGAGGGCACTAAAGGCAATGATCTGAGGAACGAAATTGTTTGCTGCACCAGCGTCATATGATGGAAATGACTCAGAACACGAGAGAGAGGGTGATTACAAAAAATTAATCTCGATTTTGATATCTGTTAACGTCAGAATTTCCGTTGCCATTAAGTCAAATCAATGATTGACGGAAACCTTTAATGGTTACAAGGAGGTATGTGCAGATGTTAAAAAGAATGTGCTCTGTTTTGCTTGTGGTCCTTATGGCAGTTTCCCTGATAGCCGGCTGTGACAAAGGCGGAGACGCCGATAATCCAAATCCGGCAAAAGTGGATGCTAAGTACGATTTTAACGGACGTACGCTCGAAGTGTTGTTTATGATCGGCGGGCAGGGTCAGATGGCCGATCCGATTGCTGCGAAGCTAAAATCGGTCTATCCCGGATTAACCGTTAACGTTGTTTATGATCACAATGCACATGAGATTATGAGAAACCGTGTTATGGCCAACAATCCACCCGATATTTTTGATCTCAACCAGGGTTTTTACGACTACTACGGCGCGATATCTGAAGGTATCTGCAAGCCGCTTGACTTCTTGTATCCCCTTAAGACAATCGATGGGAAAAGCACTTTGAAGGATATCATCGATTTTGACGCGATCAAGAAGGGGCAGATTGACGGCAAGAACTATTTGATGGCAGATACGATCTATACCAGCGGCCTCTGGTATGATGCGAAGCTGTTGAGAGACAACGGCATCGAACCGCCAACGACTTGGGATGAGTTTGTTGCCGCATGTGCAAAACTGAAAGAAAATGGAATCTACGGATTGTCCTGGTCAGGCCGATGGGCAGGAGAATACGCAATGAACTATTTCTTCTATCCACAAGTTGCTTCTCTGGACTATAAAGCGTTTATCGGCATCCAAAATCTTGATGACAATGCCTGGAAGGCACCTGCTGTGCGGGAAGTCATGGATCGCCTGAAAATGCTGCTTGATGAAGGCTATTTTGATACCAACTCAGCTGGCATGGATGCATCTGAGATTCAAATGGAATTCATTAAGCGCACGTTTGCCTTCTATCCCTGTGGATCGTGGCTCGAAGCTGAAATGTCCGGAAACTGGCCGGATGATTTTGAATTGACCTATCTGCCGTTCTCCGGGGTGAAAGACAGCTCGCAAACCAATCATACGTTACTGGCGTCAGTTGTCAGTGCCGTCTCCGCGAAGACAGCTAATGAGGATATCGTCGGAGAATACTATCGATATATGCTTTCCGACAAAGATGTGACGACTCAGATTGTCAGCGGTGCGTTAAATGGACTGGCTATCAAGGGCTTCTCCGAGAACTTCGGTGATCTGCTGCCTAAGTCCGTTCAGGGCACATGGGCTGCGATCTCTGCCGGCAACAAACCGCTTATCGAGATGGCGACAGCCTGGTATCCGGAACACATCACAACCAGCCAGGATGCTATCACTGCTTTTGTTTTGGGAAATATCACGGCAGATGAATTTGCTGAAAGAATGGACAATTTTGGTAAGCAGATGAAAGATGACGATTCCATCGTTAAGTATAAAATGTCGGCAGACTAATGGATCCAGCTTGATGATAGTCTGATCGAAATCGAATGACCTGTTGACGCTGCCGCAAAGAGTCCGGTTTATGGTGGTTGCTTTTTGCGGCAGAGTCCCATTGTAACAGATACTTGTGGGGTGCGCTGAAAAGTGACGTTAGATTCTGACGATTACCGGAACGCGACCTGAAGGGAGGGGATTCACATTAACAAGCATAGTGCGTCCAGACAAAAAAAGCTGTTCGTTGCGGGCTTTACCATTCCGCCGCTTCTGATGTATACGGTGTTTTTGATAGTGCCATGCTTCCTTGGTTTATTCATGAGCTTTTTTGACTTCAAAGGACTCTCACTTAAGATGAATTTTATCGGGTTTGACAATTACCGGAAGATGTTTAACGATCCCATCTTCTTTAAGGCTTTGTTCAATCACATGTATGTCTTCGTTCTCAATACGGTGATTCTTTTTATTCTATCCATTTCACTGGCTATTCTTTTATCGCGTAAAGTTCTGAAAGAACGAAATTTCTACCGCATCCTATTCTTTTTCCCGTCAGCTGTGCCCATGATCATTATCAGTGTCATGTGGCGAAGCATTTATAATCCGAGTATTGGTGTACTCAATGGCCTGCTCGGGCTGTTCGGTCTGTCCGGGAAGGTGTGGCTCGGTGACATTGATTTGGTTAAGAACGCTGTCATTGCGGTAATGGTCTGGCAGGCACTGGGTTTTTACATGGTGCTGTTTATGGCTGCAGTGATGAACATACCTGACACGCTCTTTGAGGCAGCTCGTCTGGACGGTGCCAGCGAGATTCGCCAGACGTTCAAAATTACCATTCCCCTGATCTGGGAAGTCGTGAGAACCTCATTGGTGTTTTTCATCATCACATCGTGTGGCGTCGGATTCCAGGTTGTCTATGTGCTGACGGAGGGAGGGCCTGACCGGGCATCAGAGCTTCTGACAACGTATATGTATCAGCAGGCGTTTAAACTGAATAAATTTGGTTACGGCGCGACTGTCAGCGCTGCGATCCTTGTTGTCACAATGGTGCTGGCCCTGATTATTTTGAAAGCGACAGAACGCGAAGTTTATGAGTATTAGGACAAATTGACAGCACCTGTTTGGAACGTCCGGTATTGAGGTGGATGATTATGGGAAATTTGCATTATTCATTTTTGATGAAACTGGTCTTGAGAATCGGATTAATTATTCTCACGCTGATCATCATTATCCCCTTTTTATATATCCTGATGAACAGTTTTAAAACAACTGCGGAGTTCTATGCGGATATCTGGAGCATTCCCACGAAAATTGATCTGACAAATTATTCGATGGCGCTGAACAAGACACAGCTGCATGCCTATGCAATCAACACGGTTTTCATCGTATCTATTTCGGTTTTTCTGAATCTCTCGATGGCTTCGATGATTTCGTATGTGATTACGAGAATGGGCTTAAAGCGAAGCAAAACCCTTTATAAATACTTTCTAATCGGATTGCTGGTACCACACATCATTGCCGTTTTACCCCTGTTCATGCTAGCGCGTGTGATTGGCCTGTATAACAGCAGGGCGATTCTCATTATCGCCTATTCGGTCTTTTCACTGCCGTTTGGCGTGTTTGTCTTAACTGCCTTCTTCAAAACACTCCCATCTGAACTCGAACAATCAGCAAAAATTGATGGAGCGGGTTATTTGGCGACGTTTTTGAGAATTATTTTACCGCTGGCAAAACCGGGGTTGATTACGATAGGTGTCTTTAACTTTCTTGACTACTGGAATGAATACATTCTGCCACTCACGTTGATTGTCGATGAACGCAAGAAGACTGTGTCAATGGCGATTCTCCAGCTGCAAGTCGCGCAATCGGTCAAGCAGGAGTGGGGAGCACTCTTTGCTGCCTGTATCATGGTCATTCTGCCTGTGCTCGTTGTCTATGGCATCTTCCAGAGAAACCTGACGGAGGGGCTGACGGCAGGAAGTCTAAAAGGCTGAGGCTTTGTGCGCAATTAGATAAAGAAAAACATCAATTAAATTTTGTCAGATACATCAAATCTGCTTTTGTGGATGTGGACCATTGACAGCCCGAAATTGAGTCAGCTGGAGGAGTATCCATGAAAATAACCTCGATTAAAATAGAGCGCCTCGCTGTTCCACTCATCACGCCATACCATTTGAGTGGAGAATATGGAATCTTCTCAACGGCAACCCCGGTCATAGTCACGATGACAACAGACGAAGAACTGAGCGGAATCGGTGAATGCGATCCCTGGCCTCTATTTACCGGTGACAGCGCTGAGAGTGTCATGACTGTTCTTACTAATCATCTGGCTCCGATGCTGATTGGCTGTGACCCGTGTAATATAAATGAACTGCACCGTCGGATGAATGCGGTCATTCGAAACCAGCTCATTGCGAAGTCAGCAATTGACATGGCAGCATATGATTTGCTGGGCAAATCGTCCGGGCTTCCTGTTCATGCACTTCTTGGCGGCAAACAGCGTCATTCGATGCCGGTTATGTGGTCGGTAGGCGGCAGCACGCCGGAGGAATGCGCCAAAGACGTTCTGACTTGCATGGAATCAGGATACGTTGGCTGTATGATCAAAGTGGGAACTGCCGACTGGCGTGGCGATGCGTTGCGCGTTGCAGCTGCAAGGGATGCTGTCGGCTCGGGCTTTCCGCTGATCGTTGATGCCAATCAGGGATGGGATACCGATACGGCAATTCGTTTCTGGAAGCAGATCCGGAATTGCGATGTGCTGTTTTTTGAACAGCCTGTGCAAAGCTGGGATATTGAAGGGATGGCGAAAGTGCGGCGTGTCATTGACATACCGCTTTCCGCTGATGAAAGCTGTGCCACTCCGGAAAACGCACGCAGGCTGATTGCATCGGACGCTGCCGATATCTTCAGCATCAAGGTAACGAAGCATGGCGGAATTCTACCGGCGCGCCGCATCTGTGAGCTCGCCGACATAAATGGTATTCAGGTCTTCTTCAACTCAATGATCGAAGAAGGTGTCACCCAGGCAGCCAGCCTTGAGCTCTGTGTGACCTGTGCCAACCTGGTGGATGACATCGGTCATGCGTTCTTCTCCCCGTTGCGTCTGGATGGTGACATCTGCGATTATTATAAACGCATTGGACGAGGCTATGTATTGGCATCCGACCGGCCGGGAATTGGTATTGAACTGGATGACGAACAAATGAAGAAGTACCGTGTCGAGACGGATTTCATTGGGGAACATCAACATGACTGGTAGAATGTGGACAATCATCGGCGGCGGCAATGGAGGGCAGGCGTTGGCAGGGCATCTGGCTATCCTGGGTCAGCAAGTTCGGCTGTTTGATGTGATGTCCGGGACCGTTAATACGTTGAATCAAAAAGGCGGAATCACACTGACAGGCAGCATTGAAGGTTTTGGACCGTTGAGTTTTGCGACCACAGATATGGGAAAAGCCATGGCCGGATCTGACATCATCATCATTGTTCTGCCATCGATCTACCATGAATCGATTACCCGTCAAATGATGCCACATTTGGAAAATGGGCAAACGATTATCCTGCATCCGGAAGCGTCCTGTGGTGCCATCGCGTTTCGGAATATCATGCGCAAAATGAATTGCCGGACCAGAATCATCCTCGGTGCGACCAGCACACTCCTGTATTCATGCCGGATGGTTGAAACCGGGGAAATTTTTATATTCGGGCAAAAAAACGATGTTCCGACAGCTGCACTGCCGGCTAAGGATAATGAGCTGCTGGCTGCAGCCATATCTGACATTCTGCCTTGGTTTCGCATGGTTGACCATGTTGCGATGACCAGTATGAGTAACCTGAACGCCATGATGCATCCGGCACCGATGCTGCTGAATACATCCCGGATTGAAGCTGAGCCGCCACAGCGGTATGAATATTACCATGAGGGTATCACACCCAGCATTGGCCAGTTTATAGAATACATGGATGAAGAGCGCCGTGCAGTCTGTCGTGCGCTTGGTTTCGAAATCAGAACCATCCGGGAGGATTATGTTGCGATGTATGCATGTGGAACAGCTGATATGCCGCTTTATCAGCTCTGTCGGAATAATCGCGCATACGAGGGGCTCATGACCGCCGGAACATTGAGAACCCGCTATCTCCTTGAAGATATTCCTTATTCGCTGGTGCCGATCCAAGCGATTGCCCGGATCACCGGCGTTGAAACACCTTGTACTGATGCGATTGTGGGGCTGGCTGTCAATATACTTCGCGGTGAACTGGATATCGGACGAACGGCCGAAGTGTTGGGCATAGCCGGCATGTCGAAGAAAGAGTTCATGCAGTTGATCAACGGTTGAACAGACAGAAAGGAAGGTATTTACATGAAAAAGATCTTG
>JAAYBY010000066.1 GCA_012729935.1 Clostridiaceae bacterium
ATGATAGACATTCACACACATGTCTATAAAAAGGAGCATCGTTCGGCAGAGCCTGTCACCAATAAGCGGACCGTTACCTGGCCTTCGCTGGTTGCCGAAGACAATTCGATCGAAGACCTGCAGGAAACATATCGACTGATGTTTCCCGACAAAGACGTATCCGCTCTGATGTTTGCCAGCCTCAAACCAAATGATTCTCAGGACGTAGCCAACCAGTACGTGTCCGAAAGCGCTGAAAAAACAGGATGGCCTGCCCTATACTATTCATTTCCCACCCAAAGTGCCGCTGAACTGGAACAAAAGATCATAGAGGGCGGTTTCCTTGGCGTCAAGAGTTATTTGAACCTCAGTCCGTCGTATCTTCCTGAGGCTGAAATCCGTATTTTTGACTTCTTCCCGCACGAACAGCTGAAACTGATGAATAAGCGCGGCTGGATTGTCATGCTTCATATACCGCGTCACGGGCGATTGAAAGATTCAGTCAATATCGAACAGATTATTGAAATTAAAAAGACGTACCCGAACATCAAGCTGATCATTGCTCATGTTGGCCGCGCCTATTGCCCGGAAGATGTGGGTGACGCATTCGAGCGCCTGTCAGTCTGCCCTGATCTGATGTTTGATTTCTGTGCCAATACCAACCAAATGGTCTTTGAGAAACTCATTCGCGCGTTTGGTCCGAAAAACATCCTGTTTGGCAGCGACATGCCGATTCTGCGGATGCGGACACGTCGGATCTGTGAAAACGGAACCTATATTAATCTTATTCCACCGGGATTATACGGCGATCCGAGTCAGGATTCCCATCTGCGCGAAGTGTCTCCTGAAGAAGCTGATTCAATCACATTCTTTATGTACGAAGAAATTATGGCGATGAAACGTGCTGTTAAAGCCTGTGGTTTAGATGAAAACGATGTCGCCGATATGTTCTACAACAATGCAAAGCAGCTGATCGACGAGGTTCGTAAAAGCTATTAAAGCAAGGAGATCTTTATGGGTAAAAAAGTAAAAGTTGGCTTTCTACCGTTATATATTAAACTCTACGATGACGCAGGCGTTAAAAGAGACGCCACCTTAAAGTGCATGAATGCAGCCATCAAAATGCTTGAATCTGAAGATGTCGAAATTGTTCTTTCTGATGTTTGCCGAATCAAGCCCGAATTCAACGCAGCGGCGGAGCTTTTTAACAAAGAAGCTGTCGATGCCGTCGTTACCTATCATCTTGCTTATTCGCCATCGCTCGAATCCATCGATGCTCTGTGCGCAATGAATGCACCTGTGATCGTCTGTGATACGACATTGACCTACAATATGTCAGAGCGGATGAATCCTGCAGACATCTCGCCGAATCACGGTATCCACGGCGTCATGGACATGTGTAATCTGCTGAAGCGCCGAGGCAAGACTTACTTCGTCGAGGCAGGTCATCTGCTGCACTCCGATGTTATTGCCCGTATCGCCAGATTATGTCGCGCAGCTGCTGCTGCCAAGACTTTTCAGCAGGGTCGGATCGGATCAGTGGGCGGTTCCTTTGACGGTATGGGTGATTTTTTCATGGATCCTGAAACCATGAAAAAAGATGTGGGTGCGGAAATCGTTTTCTTTGACTTTGCCCGTGACCATCAGCAGTATCTGGCCAAGGTGACCGATGCAGATATCGATGCTGAAATGGCCTGGGATCGTGCTCATTTCACGATTGAAGTCAGTAATATGGAGAACTACCGGGCAGCAACACGGATGGGTCTGGCGCTGCGTAAATGGGCTGAAGAGACAGGACTGATCGGATATACAGTCAATTTCCTCAAGATGGATCAGGACAAAATGCCATTTGTCGAATTATCGAAAGCCATGATGAAGGGTTTCGGCTATGCCGGTGAGGGCGATACATTGACAGCAGGTCTTGTCGGTTCCCTTCTCTCCGTTTATAAGGACGTCACGTTTACCGAAACCTTCTGTCCCTGTTGGAAAAATGATTTGATCCTGATGAGTCACATGGGCGAGATGAACCTGAATCTCTCGGCTTATAAACCGATTCTGTCAGATAAACCTTTCAATTACACACCTTCTGGAGATACAGTCAGTGCAACTGGCACAATGCGCGCCGGTCGTGGCACATTCATTAATCTGGCCCCGATGCGTGAGGGATATGTGCTCACACTTGTCCCAGCCGAAATGGTGGATCTGGCTCAGGAAAACGGTCCTTACCGTAAAACGGTTGAGGGCTGGATGAAACCTCAAATTCCGCTACCGGCGTTTTTAAAGCGCTACAGCGAAATCGGCGGAACCCATCATTCGGCATTTGCCTATAACGTATCTGTTGAAGAGATGGCTGCGTTTGGCCGGATCATGGGATTTGATGTCGAAGTGATCGACTGATAGATGCAGTTGACATCAAAAATAAACGGACTGCCTTTTCACAGGCAGTCCGTTTTTTAAATTCTGTTCTGATTTCTTTTGTTTAGTAGGCAATCAGTTCCAGCGGTTGGATCGGGCGTGCCATATCTTCGCTCACATAGATTGTCCCTTTGGTCAGCTGATAGATGGATGCCGGCACATCTTTTGTGACAGGTCCGTAAATCTGCAATCTGGATATCATGCGTTCCCAGGAACTGTACCCGCCCAGAAAACCCAGATCATGACGTTCAAGATGATCACGAGCGTTGATGATGTCTCTTGGGCCGATGGATACGGAATAGCACGGTGTGTAGGCGAGGTCGCCACAGGCTCCGAAACCGGCTCCCAGTGAATTCTGGATGATTGTCAGCCGGTGATTATCAACGAAACGTGCACCTAGTTTCAGGAACTCCTCGAGAGAATCAGCTTTGAACGCTTCCGTATTCGGGTCAATAAAAGCCGTGTGGCCAACCCAGCCGGTTGCTGAAATAACCAGATCAGCACCGCCGTCACCAATTTCTTCGATCAAATCAGAATAATGCTCAATATTGTCATTGGTATAATAGTGCATCTGTTCGAGCGGCGGACGCAAATCAGGCTCAAAGGTCATATAAAACTCACTGAGAAAATGACCGCCCAGCGATGGTCCATACGTGATCGGCGCGACGTTTCCATCCTGGTCTGCCCACTCATCCATGCAGAAAGCATGAATATTGCGGCCGCTGACACGGTAACGGTTGCACATCGTAACCGCAGCCACATAAACACTTCGCCAGGAATTGGGGAATATAATGACCGTCTTCTTGTCTTCAACGTCGGAACGCCAGATCCAGTTGAAAAGTTCAGCTGTTATGGCACTGCACGGATGAGGAACAACACGGACCTTATAGTCCGGATTCGGATGCGGATGGGTTTCCATCTCTTCCCTTTTGATGTTTCTACAGTATTCAAGTACCTTCTTGTCCTGAACAGGCAACCACGCGGGTGGTGCATAGTCGAATGCTTTTTGATTCATTATCTTGGCCTCCTCAATCATTGGTTTTCCTGCAGCGGATCCCAGTCAGAGTCATACTGCAGCGGAACTGCGATCGTCTTGTCGACAAAAGCGGTTCCCTTAAACAGACGCAGCATGGTTCCCGGGATGGCCGGAGTGATCGGGCCGAAGAACATCATACGGGATCCATAGCGCTGCCAGGATGTTGTTGCACCGACAGGAGCTGTAAATTCGACTTCAACACGATCTTTGGCATGGGCAATGTCACGTGGTCCAATGGTCGCAATCTTCGGCGGAACAGCACCGATGTCTCCGGAGCAGCCAAACATGCCACGCATGGAGTCCGCAGAAATTGTCTCCGGCAGAGGCGTAGTGACACGAGATCCAAACGTCAGAAAAGTCTCCATGTCATCTGCCTTGAAATCATCCGTCGGATCGATTCCTGCGATTCCGCCAACCCAGTTGACACTTGTATAAATGACATCTGCACCGCCATCGCCGCAGGTATCAATCAGGTTTGAATACTGATTGACATTGTCCGTTGTCCAGTAATGAATTTGGTCCTTTGGCATTCTCAGATCTGGCTGGATCCGTTCGAAACAGTATTTGTTGAAATAATACGCGCGGCTGACCGTGCTGTCCGCTGGTGCCACTTCGTTGTTTTCATTGGCATACTCGCTGAGGAAGAATACATGAACATTGCGAGCACTGACTTGATATTTGTTCAGCACCTCAGCAAGACTCATGTAGGCAGCAACTTCAGGGGACGGCAGAACCACCGTCAGCTTTTCATTGTTGATGTCTGACAGGCGGATGCGCTGAAACAGATCGGTCACGAAATAGCTGATTGCATCCATCACGACATTCAGTTTGAACTCTGGATGTTCAAAAGTTTCTTTCGCACGTTTCTCATAATCACCATCTCGTATGGCATCAAGAACAGCCATGTCCCTGAATGGAAGCCATGGTGCTGGTTTGGGGATGAATACTGTACTTCTCATAAAAACCTCCTCGTATTTGTTACTTGGTCTGTGACCAGATAACGCTGACCTATTTGCCAAACTGCTGATTGCGTCGTCCTGTCATCGGTCTGACAGTATCATGATTCATATCGCAGTAAAAACAACAAAATGCTCTTGCACATATCCAGGAATTCTGCACAATCTATGTTTTCATCAACCTGATGCGCACCGCCCGGATCAGCAAAGTTTCCGCCAACCCCATAGTTAAAGACTTCACCCTTGCCATGGTAGTAAAACATTGGTAAATCAGACAGACACATACCCTCTATCGGTGCTTTTTTCCCGCTGACAGCTTCGATGCACTGATTGAATAAATCAACAGCCGGCATCGGCCGATCAGGTGTAACCGGAAGAAAATAGCGCGTCGTGTTTTTGATCTGTCCGATGTCAACATCCCATTGGTCAACAACTGATCTGACCTGGTCAATGATCTGTCTAAGTTCCGCTTCAAGTGTTTCTCGGGGCATCAGCGAATAAAACATAAAATTAACGGCTGCACTGCGCATGTCAGTACCGCCCGTACCGCCAATCAGAACGCGATTGAGCCGGTAGGCTTGTGCAGCAGCGGAACTGCCCTTGAAAATGGGGTGTGCGTCAAGTTCATCACGGCGACGTTGCCCAAATACACTTAAAGCAGCAAGGAAAGCCTGCACGGCGAGGTATACCGGTTCGGCCGTTTCTGTCGGATGACGCAGCTTAAAATCGATCTCAAACAAGCCGCCGCCCGTTCCATGTGTAAAAAGAGTACTGTTGAATCCGTCGAGATTCAGGTAAATGTCTGACGGATACTTCAGAACGGCTGCAAGCGCGCCATGTCCGCCACCGGCTTCTTCGTCTGAATAAGCGGTCAGCACAATATTGTTCTTGAGCCGGACGCCACAGGACTGGAGAACGCGAACAACAAACCATCCGGCAGCAATTCCCTGTTTATCATCAACAGTTCCACGACCCCAGATTTTTCCGTCCTTGATCAAGCCGCTCAGCGGTGGAACAGTCCATTTACTTTCATCACCGATCTGGACGGTATCGCTGTGTCCAGCTAACATCACACTTTTTCTGCCTTCAGTTCCCGGCCAGGCCGCACAGACATTGGGACGATTCTCCAGATTGTTTCCCGGCAGATAGGCCTCGTGTTCCGAAAACCCAGGCAGACTTAATGGTGAAAATACGTCTGCTTTAAGACCAAGCCGCTGATATAGTTCACTCACGCACATAACAATATTCTGTTCGTTTCCGTGATCGTTGAAATTCTCGGTATTCTGCTGAACCAGACAAGATAATGCATCGAACAATTCTTGCTGTAATCGTTCAGCTTCGAGGCAAACACGCTGTTCCAACTCTGTCATGACGAAAGCCTCCGATTTCTGTTAAAAGGGACGGTCTGGCAGTCTGTTTCCAGAAAGTGTCCGCCCCAAGATAACGAGAATTGATCCGACCCTGCTTTTCAATTCTGCACTGACCCCTTTTCTTGGGCATCAGTGAAAGTGATTAAACAAAGCCCGTCTTCTCCATTATATAATGAGTTCCTGAACTGTCAAACCGTATGGCGTTTTCTGGTATATCCAATTCACTGATTGCGACATGATTAATATTCCTAAAAATCAATCAAAAACGTCAGAAAAAAGCTGTACCTTTGCCTTTCTCAGAATGAAAGAAAAGAAATCCAACGCATGAATGCCAAATAAATTTACGAGAATATAGATAAATTTTGCCTGTGCGCCAGGGAAAATCTGTCTTTTCCTTCGTTTCATCTGTTTGACAATTTTTCGGGCCATCCGGTCACTATCCATCCAGAAATGTCTCAACCTCTTGTCTTTCAGACCTTCATCCTGGCCGCGAAATAAGTCGGTCCTGACAAACCCGGGACAGATTGCAGAAACATAAATCCGTTTCCTGGTTTCAGACGCCAACGCTTCAGAATAGGCCTTCAGGGCTGCTTTGGCAGCTGAATAGGCGGCGGTTCCCGGCATGGGTGCAAACGCCGCCGCACTTGACATGTTGATAATTGCGGGCGTCGATGATTGCCTGATAACGGGTAATAAGCGGGCAATGGCATCAACAGCTCCCAGAAAATCGGTGGCCATAATTGAACGAACTTGTTCAGACGCAAAATCTCCTGCATGTTCGATCGAGGTCAGTCGTGACATGACACCGGCATTGTTGATCAGAATATCGATGCTCGTCTGATCATGAGAAATCGTCTCAGAAAAATCGATCCAGTTCGCTTGATCAGATACGTCAAACAAATGATAGTCAAACCGGTCAGACAAGTGGCCAAGTGATGTCTTTAGATTGATCATTTTTTGCTCATCGCGTCCAATACCGATGACACGGCACGAATAGGTCCGGATCAGTATTTCAGTCAGTGAACGCCCTATTCCAGACGATGCCCCTGTTATCAGAACCGTCTTACCGACAAGCCAATTTGATTTCACGATTTCTTGCCTCTCATTCCACTCTATAATCAATCACTGGCTTGCCCGAATGCTGTCGCAGCAGCAAGTTTCAGTTTTTGCATCGTCTGATCTTTATCGACTGTCAGCAGTCAATAAGAATTGCGAAGAGCAACGTCCCACATGGCCAGAACATTTTCACGCGGTGTCTCTGTCGGAACCATGTCGCCAGCCGCAAGAATATAGGCACCATCGAGTCCGGCACCTGTGATACACGCTTGTGCTTCCTCTCTAACCTGATCCGGTGTTCCAGTTGACAACGTAACCGTATTCACACCGCCCATCAGGGCGACACGCTGCTGTACCCTTTCTCGGTAGTCCGCTGCACTGAGACCCCCCAGCGGATCCATCGGTTCGATGCAGTGCACGCCGGTGTTCACGATGCGCTCGAGAATCGGTGCCACATTGCCACAGATGTGCGCATAGACAGGCATCTCAAGCACTCTGACTGCCTCGACAAATTGCTTGAAACAGGGAAAAGCAAAGCGTTCAAAAATTTCAGGCGACATGACCGAACAGGAACTCCATGGATCCCCGATATATAGGGTGTCAAAACCACATTGATGCATCGCTTTTGCCCGAACAATTGCGGCTTCCAGAGACCGGCTCAGAATCAAATCAACCAGGTCAGGATTATCATAAAGATCGAAAAATGCCTGTTCTGTCCCTCTCGCCTGGACGAGCCAGCTGATACCCACAGCCAGGCTGCCAACCTTGTTTAAATCAGGAGCCCATGCGCATGCCGTTTTAAACAACTTAAACTCTTTCGTCTCAATCAGGTTATCAATCGACGGTACTGGTATCTGCGCAGCATCTTCCATCGAGTGGACGGGATACAAAGTGCTTTCAATCCCTCCGGTGCTGAAATTCAGCTTACCGATCATTTCTCCGGTCTCCGCTTGATAAACAATCGGCAGCCCCGATTCGCGGACAACCCGAAGAGGCCGACTGTCCACACCTTGTATGCGAAATCCATCAGAATGGTACTGTTTCGTAATCTCGAACATCAGCTCCATTCTATAATCCACATCTTCAACACATCTGATGATTCCCTGCTCATAGTTTTCTTCAATCTGCCGAACGGCATGAGGAAAGCAAATTTGCGGCATAAAAGGAACCCGATCCGGTTTACCGCCCAGCATTGCAGTTTTCAGCCGGTCTCTGCCTGTCATTTTATCGAACCTCCCCCAAACAGTTGCTTTTAATACTATTTCTGATAGACAAGATCAGGATAATCCCGGATCATCAGACGTCTCATTTCTGCTATGGTTGCGTCAGGCACCGGACTATAAGGGGCCCGTATCCGGTTGCTGCCTTGCAGAAATCCGGCGGCTATGACCTGGGCCCTGTCAATCGCAGGATCCAGATATCCCTGTTCGAGGATCGGTAAAACGATGTCAATCAGATAATCATTCCAGTATTTTTGCATTCTGATCGCTTCCTGCCAGTTTTCCTGAACACATGCTTCATACCAACGAATGCAAAACGAAGGATTCATGCAATAGGCAACGGTTATAATGCCTTTACCGCCAATCATCATCGTCGGCGTAAAAATGGATTCCCCAGGAAAATGAACCAGTTCCGGTGACAGGCGAATCAGTTTTGACTGGTAGACAAAATCAGCGCTTGTCGATTTGGAACCGAGAAAATTCTCAGGCAGCAAAGGCAGGATTTTCTGATAATCAGAACCGCTGAAAAGCCGCTTGCTCCGTCCGATATTATAATGAATCACACCCAGTTCACGAGAGACACTACAAACCGCCTGGAGAAATGCCACACATTCATCATCACGCAACTCGATCCAGCTCGGGAAGGCCGGCATGACGGCATCAACACCTTTTACTGCGCAATAAGACACCATGCGGATGACATCCCGTGTATTCAGCGCTGTCGTTCCGACACCTGTGTGAATATCGTAGTCTTTCGTCACTTCAACAAAAGCGTCAACCATTTGTCTGAACTCGTCGAAATCGAGTGCATAAAATTCGCCGGTACTGCCTGTCGTGTACACAGCGTGTGCACCGTTTTCGCAGATCCGGCGAGTGTTTTCCTGGAAGACTGTCAAATCAAGCTGATCGTTATGCGTCCACTCCAGTGGAACAGCGGCCCAGATACCCTTCAAGTTTTTTCGCGTCAGCATACAGATTGCCTCCTGTCGATGATTGAGCGAATAGAACTGTGTACAGAGAATCTAACATGAATATTTTCATTTAATTTAGTTTATCATGACCTTATCCGGTAATCAAACATCATCTTACAATTGACTAAATCTCAATCCAAGGGCAACCAGCAGATCGGCTCGCGATTTGATTTTCCAAGGTTATAATTTGATCACACATCAGTTGACAGAGCCAGCAGTTCGTGGCATCATTGCGTTGGTGCGTTATCATGCTAAAGCAATAGCATTATGACATTATCATCGCACATTCATTTTGGAGGAGACAAATACATGAAAAGACTGCTTGCAATCGTATGCATAATCCTGATTGTTTTCACGCTGGGTGCCTGTTCGGACAACAAAGGTTCAGATGATCCTGAAGTCAGAACATTAAAAGTTGGTTTTGACGCTGAATACCCGCCATTCGGCTACATCGACACAGACGGTTCATACGCAGGATTCGATCTCGCACTGGCCGAAGAAGCCTGTAGCCGGCTCGGCTGGAAACTGGAAAAAGTTCCGATTGCCTGGGATTCCAAAGACAAAGAGCTGGAAACCGGTAATATTGACTGCATCTGGAATGGTTTCACAATTAATGGACGTGAAGACGACTACACGTGGACGGTCGGCTACTATGACAACAGCATTGTCATGGTTGTCAAAGATGACAGCGGTATTGAAACATTGGCAGATCTGGCTGGAAAGGTTGTTATTACACAGGCTAGTTCTTCCGCTCTGGCCGCACTGGAAAATGATCGTCCTGAGTTAACTGACACATTCGCAAATCTCGTCGAAACCGCGGATTACAACTCTGCGTATATGGAATTAAATTCCGGAGCTGTTGACGCGATTGCTGTCGATGTTGGTGTTGCCAATTACTATATGTCCAGTCAGACTGAGTCATATCAGATTCTGGCAGAGGATATTGCGTCAGAAGAATACGGTGTCGGTTTCCTGAAAGGTGACACTGAAACCATGTATACCATTCAAGGTGTTCTGCTGGAAATGGCGGCAGATGGCACGATGGATGAAATTGCCCAGGACTATGTCGATATGGGTCTGGTTGCTGAAAGCCTGGTTTTTCCAAAGGCGTTCCAATAATCATCAGCCTGAACATTTAGATGAAAAGGCGGGCAATACCCGCCTTTTCATCGGTCGTCTGGAGGTATCTGCATGACGCTGGGAACGATTATCACCCAGTTGGCCAATGGTCTTCTCAAATCAATTCTCATCTTCTCACTGACATTGATCGGCTCACTTCCATTGGGCCTTTTTGTGGCTTTTGGGCGTATGAACCGATGGACTCCGTTCAAAAAATTTGCACTCAACAAGAAGAGCCGATTGATTGGTTTGGTTTCATCGATCAAGCCGGTACAGATGCTCATCAAACTCTATATCTCGCTGATGCGGGGAACGCCATTGATGCTTCAGCTGATGGTTGTCTACTTCGGGCCTTATTACCTGCTGGGTATCTCAATCGGACAAAATTACCGATTCTATGCTGTGATCATCGGTTTTATTTTGAATTACGCGGCTTATTTCGCGGAAATTTACCGCTCGGGTATTGAGTCAATGCCAGTCGGACAATATGAGGCAGCTGCCGTACTGGGATACTCCAAAGCCCAGACATTCATCAAAATCATCCTGCCGCAAGTCATCAAGCGCATTCTGCCGGCTATCACCAATGAAGTGATTACGCTTGTTAAGGATACCTCTCTGGCTTTCGCGATTGCCTATACGGAAATGTTTACGCTTGCGCGCAAAATCGCCTCTTCTCAGACAACGCTCGTTCCATTTGTTGTTGCCGGCATATTTTACTATTTTTTCAATTTACTGGTAGCCTGGTTTATGGAACGCTGTGAAAATAAGCTCAATTACTTCAGATGAGGAAAATGGTATGAAGGTACTCGAACTTAACAACATCAAAAAAGCATTCGGAGATCTTTCCGTCCTACAGGATATAACCGTCACTGTAAACAAAGGGGAAGTCGTCGCAATCATCGGTCCATCCGGTTCTGGCAAGTCAACGTTGCTGCGCTGCGCCACTTTATTAGAGACGATCGATTCCGGTGAGATTATCTATCTGGGAGAGCACGCCGCGCGGACAGATGCTTCCGGGCATGTCCAGTATGAGGATGCAGAGCAGCTGAAAAATATTCGTAGTTACTTTGGACTGGTCTTTCAGAATTTTAATTTATTTCCACACTATTCTGTGATGAAGAATGTAACAGATGCTCTTATCTCGGTTCAAAAAGTTCAAAAAGGCAAAGCAAAAGAACGAGCATCTGCTTTACTGGAAAAAATGGGATTGCAGGATAAAGCAGACTGCTATCCTTATCAGTTATCAGGCGGCCAGCAGCAGCGTGTGTCAATCGTGCGTGCACTGGCAATGAATCCGGAAGTGTTGTTTTTTGATGAACCAACGTCAGCACTGGATCCGGAGCTGACAGGTGAAGTCCTCAAAGTGATCCGTAGTCTGAGCGAAGACAATATGACGATGGTCATCGTCACCCATGAGATGCAGTTTGCCCAGCAAATCGCCGATACCGTGTATTTCATGGACGCCGGTCGGGTTGTCGAAAAAGGATCTCCCGAATCCGTTCTCCAATCACCAAAAGAAGAACGAACCCAGCGGTTCCTGGAACGCTACAGCACCCCGTAACCATCGGTTAAGGGGTGCTCGCATGTTTGGTGCATTTCTGCCGTGACTTTATGCGTTCAAAGCCAATTCATAAATCGATTGGACATCTTGTGCGTTCAGCTGAACAAATCTACCCAGTGTATGTCCGTCACCTAAATTGAGATGAGACATAATCTTCGGAATATCACCAGCACCAATACCAATATCTGTCAAAGATCCCGGCATACCGATCGAGGCCAAAAACTGCCGAAAACGATTAATTCCTGCCTGTGCAGTCCGTTCCGGATCGGAAAAATCCATATCGCAGTCCCAGACACGTACAGCAAACTGAGCAAACCGCATGATGTCATGCTTCATGACATACTGCATCCAGGCGGGCATCATGACAGCAAGTCCTGCACCATGGGCAACGTCGTTGTGTGCTGACAGCTCATGTTCCATGACATGTGTGCTCCAGTCCTGCTCACGGCCGACACCGCAGATATTGTTATGAGCGACCATGCCAGCCCACATGATGTTGGCACGCGCGTCATAATCCTGAGGGTCGGCAATTACCTTCGGACCTTCTACTTGTATTGCTTTAAGGATGCCTTCACACATACGGTCGGTTGTTTCAACGTGCTTCGTATTTGTAAAATACCGCTCACAGACATGTGCCATGATATCGGTCAGACCGCAGGCTGTCTGATAAGGTGGAAGCGTCACGGTAAATTCCGGATTTAAAACGGAAAACGAAGGTCGAAGCGCTTCGCCGCCCGCTCCTTTTTTGTATTGGCCATCCTCGTGTGTGACAACTGTGTCCGGCGATCCTTCACTTCCAGCCGCGGCTAGTGTTAGAACCGTCCCGATTTTCAATGCTTTTTCAACTCGTTTACCCTTGCTAAAATAATCCCAGAAATCGCCGTCATACAGAACACCAGCCGCAATCGCCTTGGCCGAGTCAATGACACTGCCGCCGCCTACGGCGAGAATCATGTCAACTTTTTCTTGTCTGCACAGGTCAATCCCCTGATAGATGAGGCCGCTGCGCGGATTGGGTTGTACACCGCCCAATTCAACCATATCAATTCCAGCAGCATCCAGAGATGCCTTTACTTTGGCATACACGCCGGTTCGTTTGATTGAGCCACCGCCAAAATGAAGGAGCACTTTATGCCCGCCAAATCGTTTCACCAGTTCCCCGGTCTTCTGTTCGCTGTCTTTGCCGAAAGCAAAATAAGTCGGCGCATAAAATGTAAATTGATCCATAAATTCCTCCTGAAATCCCCGTTGGGACAACTTATTCTTTTTTTGATTATAACCAGTATATATGATCAGTCGGACCGCAATCAAGTCAGCGACTTTCTGCGAACAGCTGATCCAGCGTATGAAGAATGTTTTCCACCAGTAATTTCCTGCCATCCGGCCCACAGGGTGTGGAATCAGGTTACGACCAAAGAGTAGTTAAAACAGATCACCGCCACCGGAAAATTCGACAAAATTATGGGGGTGAATCGCCTGAATGTTGATTTTTCCCGGATCCAGCCCGGGGATACCGACCACTTTTTGGAACGGACAACTTCTATCAACTCTGATGTCGGGCCGGCAATATCCTGCTCGTCTGCGTTCTTATGGTTGTCTTCGTTTTCCTTTTTCGTTGAAGGTTTGCTTCAAAGCTCTTTCTGTCGGAAAGATCGATGCGATCATGATCAAAGTCTGAATGATGCACATAATACCGCCGAATCTGCCAATCGTATCAATACTTTGGCCAATCAGCAAAAGCATCACGATGACGGCCACAA
>JAAYBY010000067.1 GCA_012729935.1 Clostridiaceae bacterium
CCGATATGGAACAATTGCTGGAGCAGACAAAAGGAACGGGCGTTGATGTCTATACGCACAGCGAAATGCTGCCGGCCAATTATTATCCGGCGTTCAAAAAATATGACCATTTCGTTGGCAATTACGGTAATGCCTGGTGGCAGCAGGTCACGGAGTTTAAGACATTCAAAGGACCGATCCTCTTTACCACCAACTGTATTGTGCCGCCGAAAAGCGAAGAAATCCGCCAGCGTATTTTCACGACGGGTTCCGCCGGCTTCCCCGGCTGCACGCATATCGTTGCCGGTGCTGACGGACAGAAAGATTTTTCGGAAATCATTGAACTGGCTAAAACGTTGCCAGCCCCTGAAGAAATTGAAACCGGAACACTGGTCGGCGGATTCGCGCACAACCAGGTTGTCGCACTGGCTGATAAAATTGTTGAAGCGGTCAAGTCCGGAGCCATTCGCAAGTTCTTCGTTATGGCTGGTTGTGATGGCCGCATGAAATCACGTCAGTACTACACTGAATTCGCGGAGAAATTACCGAAAGATACGGTTATTCTGACAGCCGGTTGCGCCAAATATCGCTACAACAAGCTGAATCTGGGGGATATCGGTGGTATTCCACGTGTGCTCGACGCTGGACAATGCAACGATTCCTATTCTTTGGCCGTGATCGCGCTGACGCTTAAAGATGTGCTCGGTCTGGACAACGTCAATCAGCTGCCCATCGCCTATAACATCGCCTGGTATGAGCAAAAAGCGGTCATCGTGCTGCTGGCTCTGCTGGCCCTCGGTGTCAAGAACATCCATCTGGGACCGACACTGCCCGCTTTCCTGTCTCCGAATGTTGCCACCGTCCTGGTTGAGCAGTTCGGCATTGCCGGAATCGGATCAGCCGAAGACGATCTGGCATTATTTCTGGGCTGAGTTCATGATACGCCGCAGGTTTAGGATTAGGCGAGTGACATTTTTTGCACAGTCATTCAAACCAGCTGCTGGTTGAGACAATCAAGGCGCCTTGTTGCTAGATGGGGTGCCTTGTCCTGTGTCCGGCCCGCAGAATAATATTGAAAGCAGGCTGACGGCTGCTAAGCAATCACATTAAACATGACAACAGACCGTCCTGTTTAGCGAAAGGGAGCTAACTGATGAATACACCATCTCTTTTCAAGTACATTGATGAAGAAGCATCGACCTTTATCGATTTTTTAATTGATATCACGAACATCGAAAGTCCATCCAACGACAAAACAGGCGTTGATGCTGTTGCGTCAGCAATAGAGACCTTCGCTGCCGGCCGTGGACTGATCGTTAAACAAACGTCTTTTCAGAGATCCGGTGACGGACTGGTCGTCGAAACGGCCGAACGCGCTGGCAGAAAACCGGTCGTCTTCATTGCCCACATGGATACAGTTCATGTCCACGGAGCATTTGGCAGCCCACCCGTTCAAAAACAGGATCAGATCCTGACCGGACCGGGTATCCATGACTGCAAGGGCGGCATTGCCGTTGCGCTTCTGGCCATGGACACGTTGAATCAAAACGGCTATCAGGATCGTCAGCTCAGGTTAATTCTCGTACCTGACGAAGAAGTCAGCAGCGCTTATTCCGGACCGGAGGGCATTGATTTCATCCGGCAAAACGTCCGCGATGCGGCGTACGCGTTCTGTTGTGAGTCTGGTAACCGCAACGGCGACGTGGCAGTCGGCCGCAAAGGGATTCTCAAGCTGGATGTGACGGTCACGGGCAAGGCTGCTCACGCCGGATCCGCTTACCGCCAGGGAATCAGTGCGATCAAGGAGGCTGCCCATAAGATCATTTCCCTTGAGAAATTCGATCAACACGAAAATGTCACCATAAACTGCGGCGTAATCAACGGTGGAACCAAGCCGAATATCGTACCGCAGTCCTGTACCTTCACACTGGATGTTCGCTTTCTGCAGGTCGAGGAAAAGGAAGCAGCCCTTCTTTTTATTGAGGAAATTATCAATCACGCATTTATTCCCGGGACAACGGCCAGCTATCAAATAATCAGCGAGCGAATTCCAATGGCAATGACACCTGACAACCTCAAGCTGTGCGACTATCTCAACGAAATGTGTGATGAATACCATTTAACGCGCCTGAATCCGATGGTATCAGGCGGCGGAGCTGATTCAGCCTATGCGGTGCAGGAAGGGGTACCAACGGTTTGCTCTCTGGGTATTGTCGGACAGTATCAGCACACCCTGAATGA
>JAAYBY010000068.1 GCA_012729935.1 Clostridiaceae bacterium
CCGATCAGAATGCGCAGCATCTCCTCAGGATATCTGATTTGAATCGCTTCTGTTTCAATTCCGCGCTGCAGAACACGAAAGGCCTGACGGAACGCGATTTCGTTTAGTTCATCCCTGAACCGGGTCAGAAATGCAATGTCATGCGCGTGGTTTCGATTCTGCGGCGGCTGAGTTTCAATCATTTGAAAAAAATAATCAAAGATACGCTGCAGCTGCTCGTAAAAATGGCTGTGTGTGCTATTGATCGCCTGGTCAAGCTGCTGGTCAAGCTGCGAGCTGATCTGTTCGAACAAGGCTGTAATCAGATCTTCTTTTGACTGGAAGTAATAATAAATGAGACCTTTGGCTACGTTCAGCGTGTCAGCGATCTGAGCGACCGATGTCTCATGAATACCCTGCTGTTCGAAGAGTATCCTTGCCTGGTTGAGTATTTCCTGTTTCCGGATCACCGGATCTTTGCTGATGCGCATGTTAGCCTCCTATTCAACCGACTTGAGTGATTCAACCAGTTCAACACGGCGCAGCCGGAAATGCATCAGAATATTGACAAAGATTGAAAAGACAAAGGTCAGCAGCCCTGACAGCAAATAACTGAGCCAGTCAATCTGGCGGCCGAACATCAGTACGTCTGTTTCCATCGTACCCATAACAAACCGGTGCAGCGAAACGCCAAGCAGTAGTCCGACAGCCATACCGATGCCTGTCAGAATCAAATTCTCCTTGAATACGTAATCAGATACCTCTCGATCACGAAATCCCAGGACTTTGATGGTGGCGATTTCCCGGATACGTTCGGCAATATTGATGCTCGTCAGGTTATACATGACGACAAAGGCAAGCGCACCCGCTGAGAGAATCAGAAGAATGACCACATAATTCAGGCTTCGGATAGACCGGGCAAAATCGTCCGAGATGTTAAGCGTCATAAACGAGCCGAGAACTGAGTCTGATTCAAGGAGCGATTCCTGAAACCGCTGTGTATCCACAGATTGTTCTTCATCCAAATTAAAGACCAGCGCGTTATAAACCGGTTTGCGCAGTGTAAGCTGGTCAAAATAATCAGCAGACATATAAATGTAGTGACTGAGGTACTGCTCAGCGACACCCGTAATAAAGAGTGTATAGGTTCGATTCTCCGTGTCGCGAATCGTCAGGCTGTCTCCTGTTTTGACCTGCAGCAACTCAGCAAGTTTTTCGGTGATAACCGCCCCTTGTGGCTGGAGCGGGATCGATTGTCCGGTTTTGCGATCACGAAGCTGATAGAACTGCCCCAGCATCTCGGGGGTTTCGGGGATGATCAGATTCGCATCATATCCTTTTTCTGCCTGCAATGATTCGACCGTTACCGCTTCAGTCGCCAATTTCATCGATGCGCTGATTTCCGTGTGCGCCTGGACAACATGATCAAGGGCTGTTTGGTTTGGGTCATCATCAGGGTCAATCATCACCTGACCATCAAAAACGAAGATCGATTCAAACTGGTTGCCGATAATCGCATTGACTGAATCCTTCAAACCAAACCCGGTCAGCAGGAGGGCTGTACAGCCGGCAATACCGATGACCGTCATAAAAAACCGCTGTTTGTATCGAAACAGGTTGCGAGCGGTCAATTTCTGCATAAACGACAGGCGCTGCCAGAAGGGCTTGATGTATTCAAGCAGAATGCGTTTACCGGGTTTGGGTGCACGCACCTGCATGAGATGTGCAGGTGTTTCCCGTAATTCACCGAGTACAGTCAAATAGGTGACAAGCAGCGTTGTCGCGACAGCGAGTAATGTGGCAATAATCGCATACGACCAATGAAAGGGGCTCACCCAGTTTGGTATATTGTAAAGCAGCCCGTAAGCGTTCATAATGCTGATCGGAAAAATCTGAAAGCCCAGCAGCACACCCATTACGGATCCCGTCAGACTGGCTGCCAGGGCATAAAGCAGGTATTTGGCAGCGATCTGCCGGCTTGAGTATCCAAGCGCTTTCAATGTTCCGATTTGCATGCGCTCTTCCTCAACCATGCGTGTCATGGTTGTCAGGCAGACCAGGGCGGCGATCAGAAAAAAGAATAGCGGAAAAATGGTTGCAACCGTTCCGATTCGTCTGGCATCATCACCGAAATCACTGTAACCAGGCTGGTCATTGCGCGTCAGAAGAATCCATTCATCGGGCAATTCGAGAATCTGACGCTCCGCCTCGCGAATCTGCGTTTGGGCCTCGTTGATTTTAGTCTGGGCTAATTCAGATTCCTCGTCGAGCTTCTGCTGGTTGTCCGCCAGTTCTTTTTTTCCTGCAGCGATTTCTGTCCGTCCGTCTGCGACCCGCTGCTCAAACGCTGTTCGACCTGCCGTTAAAGCACGCTCGCTGGCTTCCAGTTTGATCCGCGTGGCATCCAGTTTGGCTTTTGCATCGTCCAGTTCGGCTTTGCCCGCATCAATATCTGTCTTGGCTGCATCCAGTTCCGCAGCACCTTCTTCATAATCACGCAAACCAGTCTGCCAGGTTTCATCTTGACGCTGCCAGGCAGCGAGACCGGTCGTATATTCGCCAAGTCCCTTATCATAAGCAGCCTGACCGTCGTCAAGATTCTGCTGCAGGTTTGTGATGATGCTGTCCAGGGAAATCCTGAGCTGGCGGACGAGATCGGGATTGTCACGGTTAGACTCGAGGTACACGGCCAGCTCTTCTGAATACGGTCGAATCACTGAAATGATGTTTTCCAAAGCTTCATCAGACAACACCGCTCCATCAGCCGGCAGGCTGCTGCGAACTTCAGTCAGCTGGTTGATCGCATCTTTGAGCAGCGTCAGCTGTGTGGCAGCTTGATCCAGATCTGCTTTAGCTGAATCCAGCTGCTGCTTTGCAGCATCCAGTTCGTTGCGGCCTTGATCCAGCTGCTGTTTAGATTCATTGAGCGCTGAACGTCCGTCCTGATATGTGTTATAGGCTTCAAGCCAGACTGTGTAACTGTCATAGTAGGTCATCAATCCGGCATTATAATCGTCTCGACCGTCGCGGAGTGCCTGCTCATTCTGATCCAGTTCTGTCCGGTAGCGTTCTTCTTCTTCATTGAGCGATTGCTCTGCAGATTCCAATTCCAGTTTGGCCTCTTTGAGCCTGATCGACGCTTCTCTGATCTCTCGTTCAGCGTCATCTTTATTTCGCTGCCATTCATTCTTCTGCTCATTCAATTCCTGTCTGTACGTATCTGTCTCATCTTGTAAAGCTGATTGACCGAGTTCAATCAATCTTTCTTTGAATGGCTCCAGATGTTTGTCGTAGGTCTCCGTGTAGGCCTGCAGATTATTCGATGCTTCAGTCCTTAAATAGATTTCGGCATAGCGTTCCTGATTAAAATCCAGATCCAGAACATATCCATAAAAATCAATACTTCCGTCGCCAATCGCGGTCTGGCCGCGTTCAAAATTAATATATAATGGACTTGTCAAGTAGCCGACAACAGTAAAATCAGACCGTTTCAACGTATCCAACAACTGTTGGTCTCCCGGTGACGTGAACTGAACCAGACTTCCGATTTTAATATCCTCAGGAACATTGATTCCGCTTTCAAAGATGATCTCGCCCGACTGCTGCGGGATTCTGCCTTCATTAATCTGCGGTTTGTTCAAACCGGACTCCGATTCCCAGACATCCCGACCGACGCTCATCAGACGAACCGAGTAACGGTTGCCTGAATCTGAGTAAACAAATAAGTCCGCGCGATATCCCGGCTGGATGGACTCAATGCCATCGAGGGCCTTTAGCGCATCCAGATCTTTGTCTCTGAATCCAAGCGGGGAAATGATCTGGAAATCGGACAGTCTTGTTTCCTGATAATAGGCATCAGCCGATAATCGCATATCGGGTTCTGTTGCCTTGATCCCGGCAAAGAAACCGACACCCAGGGCTATGATGGCCAGTATCGACAAAAACCGCATTTTACTCTTGAAGATCGTCCGAATCAGATCCTGATGAAATGTGCGCGCTGTCATTACCACTCGACCTTCTCAACCTGCATGGGGTTCTGATTGACCCGGTAATCAGAAACCCTGCCGTTTTTCATTTTGATAATCTTATCTGCAATGCTGGTCAATGCACTGTTATGCGTGATGACTACAACGGTCATGCCGGTTTCACGACAGGTATCCTGAAGCAGTTTAAGAATCGATTTGCCCGTCTGATAGTCAAGCGCACCGGTCGGTTCATCGCATAGCAGCAGTTTGGGATTTTTGGCCAGCGCACGTGCGATTGCCACTCGCTGCTGCTCCCCGCCTGAAAGCTGAGACGGGAAATTGTTTTTCCGATCTGTTAATCCGACCTGGTCGAGTATTAGATCGACCGCTGATTTTTGCTGACTGATCTGGGCTGCCAGCTCGACGTTTTCACGGGCTGTCAGATTTTGCAGAAGATTGTAGAACTGAAATACAAAGCCGATATCAAAGCGACGGTACTCGATCAGCTGTCGATCGGAAAATGAACTGATTTCCGACTGATCAACCAGAATTTTTCCGCTGCTCAGATGATCCATGCCGCCAAGAATATTCAATACCGTCGTCTTACCTGCTCCTGAGGCACCAGCGACCACGGCAAAATCACCCTTTTCGATCGAAAAGGAGACACCGTCCAAAGCCTGAATTGTGACTTCGCCCATCTGGTAGTGTTTTTTAACATCAACTAATTCAATAAAGGCCATATTTTCCCATCCAACATAAATTTTGACTGACCTGTGGTCAGTCAGTCCTATCATACATGTTTCTCTTCATTAAATCATGTCAAAAAAATGACTTTTCCATGAATGATCTGATGGCTCTCCCTGACGGCAGCGTCTTAAAACTTATGTCTGGCCTACCTGCTGTGATCACCCGTCCAATCCCCGCACGGGACTTGCGAACGGTCATCCTGCGTGATATAATAGCGCCTGCACATCGCGATGAGACGGCCCTATGGTCAAGCGGTCAAGACGCCGCCCTCTCACGGCGGAAACAGGAGTTCGATTCTCCTTAGGGTCACCAAAAAAGCTGCAGTCATCGGCTGCAGCTTTTTTCTTTCTTCAGTCTTTTCTGTTGCTCAGTTTTCTGCCCGGTCGCTCATCGGCACGTAGGAGCGGCGTTTTTGAACACTCTTGTAGGCGGGGCGGATAATCCGGTTGCCGCTGACTATCTCCTCAATACGGTGGGCACTCCAGCCGGCAATTCGCGACACAGCGAACATCGGCGTGAACAGTTCCGGAGGAATCCCCAGCATGCTGTAGACGAATCCCGCATAGAAGTCGACATTGGCACAGACTACTTTATCAGTCTGCTTGACTGTTCTAAACACTTCCGGTGCGATCCGCTCAGTCAGGAGATAGAGTTCGTAGAGCTCTTCCTCACCAGATTCATAGGCCAGTGCACGCGCATAATCACGCAGCAGTTTGGTGCGCGGATCTGATAATGTATAAACGGCATGTCCGATCCCGTAAATTAAACCGCTGCGATCGAAAGCCTCACCTTGAAGGATGCGCGTCAGATAGTCGGCAATCTCCATTTCATTGCGCCAGGTCTTGACATGCTTCGCCAGATCCTGCATCATCGCATACGCTTTGCCGCTGGCACCGCCGTGCTGCGGCCCTTTCAGAGAACCGATCGCTGCGGCGATGACGGAAAATGTGTCGGATCCTGTTGACGTGACCGCATGCGTGACGAAGGTCGAGTTGTTGCCGCCGCCGTGTTCAGCGTGAAGGACCAGCGCAAGATCCAGCACACGGGCTTCGAGTTCCGTGAACTGGCCGTCCGGTCTGATCATTCCCAGAATGCTCTGGGCCGTGTTGTATGATTCCTTCGGCGCATGCAGATACAGGCTTTTCTTATCGACATAGTGTCGTTTGGCCATAAAGCCATACGATACCAGCACCGGGAAACGCGCAATGAGCTGTGTGCACTGGCGTATGATGTTTTCGACCTCGATACTCTCCGGATCAGGATCATATGGATATAAGGCGAGCACCGTTCTGGCCAGCTTATTCATGATTTCCGGGCTCGGTGCTTTAAGGATCATGTCCTCTGTGAAATTCAGCGGCAGATCACGGTAGCTGA
>JAAYBY010000005.1 GCA_012729935.1 Clostridiaceae bacterium
AAAAAATGCATACTGCTGATAGAATAAAAAAGTGAAGCTAAAAAGACTCATATTAACATTTAAACTGATCATTTGCGTTATTACAGATCGATAGCCACCAGTCGTTTGTTTCATGCGATGGAGGAAATGTAATGGAGCATTCAAGTCCGAATAAAAAACAAGACTGGAAGAAGAATGTCACGCTGTTTCTGGCCAGCCAGACCGTTTCGTTGTTTGGCTCCTCGCTCGTTCAGTATGCGATCATGTGGCACATCACCATGAAAACCCAGTCGGGGATCATGATGACAATTTCAATTATTTGCGGCTTTGTACCGATGTTCATTTTGTCCCCTATTGCTGGCGTCTGGGCTGACCGGTACAACCGAAAAATCCTGATCGCCTGTGCAGATGCTCTAATTGCCTTTGCCACCCTGATTCTGGCCATCCTCTATTTATTAGGGTACGGCGTCATCTGGATGTTGTTCGCTGCATCCGCGATCCGGGCTGTTGGAACGGGCATTCAAACGCCGGCAGTCAGCGCGATTCTGCCTCAGATTATTCCAGAGGAGCAGCTGATTCGGATTAATGGTATTAATAACAGTATTCAATCAATCATCATGATTATTTCGCCGATGGTCAGCGGTGCGCTCTTGACAACCATGTCAATCGAGACCATTTTTTTCATCGATGTCCTCACAGCAATGATTGCAATCTATATTTTACTGGTGCAGCTCAGCATACCGGCACATGCCAGATCATTAACCAGGCAGACTGCCAGTTATTTTTCGGATCTGCAGCAGGGTCTGGTGTATATCAGGAATCACCGTTTTGTTAAAAAATACATATCATTCTTCGCAGTCTTTTTTGTTTTCATTACACCGATTTCCTTATTGACACCACTGCAGGTAACACGTAGTTTCGGCAATGATGTCTGGCGTCTGACGGCCATCGAAATTGCATTTGCGCTTGGTATGATGCTCGGTGGTGCCATCATTGCCTCGTGGGGCGGTTTTCGCAACCGCATTTTCACCATGTCTCTGGCCAGCATCTTTATTGGGCTTTGTGCCATGGCGCTTGGCATTGTTCCTGTTTTCTGGGGTTATCTTGTCATCATGGGGCTGGCGGGCATTACTGTACCCTTGTTTAACACCCCGGCGACTGTTTTGATTCAGGAGAAAATAGAAGAGAGCTATCTGGGTCGGGTATTTGGCGTTATCGGCATGATTTCAACGTCGGTCATGCCGTTGTCAATGTTGATTTATGGACCGGTTTCGGACGTTGTTCGGATTGAGTGGTTGTTACTTGTATCTGGTTTTGTGATGTTCATCATGGGCTTTATGCTTAGGGCAAACAAGGTTCTGGTTGAAGCCGGGTTGGCCAGACAGGTACAGAACTCATGAGGGATTGATCTCAGACAGAAAAATCGCTGTTGATTGCCTGTACTGCCGCGGATCAATAGATTGATGATGAGTGAGCGAGGGTAAATGATAGAATGAAAGATTTTAAATTGGCCATGATCCAAATAAGTCACCTGCAGGAAAACAGCACCATGCAGAACATCGACAAGATGGAGAACTGGATCCAACGCGCAGCGGGTGAAGGTGCTCATCTGGTTATGTTTGGTGAGCTGGGCGTATCGGGATATTTGCTTGATTCAAGTGCCTTAACGGAACCGGGAACAGGTGCCTGCATGCATTATCGCCGAGCGGAAGCTGTTCCCGGACCATCGGTGCAGCGACTGGAAGAAATCGCAAAAAAGTACGGTGTTTACATAGCTGCCGGGATGGGTGATCTTCAAGCCGGCGTTGTTTATAATGCCTACATGCTGATCGGACCTGACGGCTATATCGGCAAACAGCGGAAATTGCACATACCACTGGCTGAAGCACCGTATTATGGAGCAGGTTCTGAGTTTAACGTATTTGACATCGGCTATTGCAAAATTGGATTATCTATCTGTTTTGACAACTGGTTCCCGGAGACATCGAGAATCCTGACGCTCAAAGGTGCTGAAGTGATTTTATCGCCATGGATGTGGATTGTGCCGCCAAATGCCACGGATGAAGAGAAGATGATCTGTGTTCGAGAGCGAAGAGACAGCTTTCTCAGAATATTCGGTGCCCGGGCACTGGATAATGCGGCATACGTGATGGTTCTTGACCATGTTGGACTGGAAGCAGAAGAATTTGAGTTTCCTGGATTAAGCATGGCTTATGATCCGTTTGGAAGAATAATAGCTGAAACTGAGCCATTCAAAGAACAAATGCTGCTGATTGATATTCAGGCGTCTGCTGTAGAGAAATACCGTACATATGGTCACCACTATACTTTGAAATTCAGGAGACCCGATATTTACGGAGAGCTGTCTGAGATTATCAGAAATGACTCCTGATGAACGGGTTTCTGATTTTTCTATCTTGCTAAAATCTTCTGATTATATTGACAGTTAATAAATATTTATTGATATTCAATAATATTTATGTTATTAATGAGGAACAGTGAAAATGAAACAGATATAAGATCGGAGATTGCAGCAAGACAAATGATAACAGATAAAGCAAACCTGATGTATGATGTTGTCATCATCGGATCAGGACCGGCGGGTTCAAATCTGGCTCGGTTGATTGGTGATCAATATCATGTATTGCTTATAGATAAACGGAACCTGGACGATGAACGCGAAGAATGTCGTGTCGGCAAGTGCTGCGGCGGACTGCTGGCTCCAGATGCACAAAGGATGATTGCAAAACTGGGATTAGGTTTTCCAAAAGACATACTCGTTCATCCGCAGCTGTTTGCCGTAAGAGCGATTGATTTGACGAATAATCTGGAAAGACTATATCAGAGACATTATTTTAATATGGATAGAGAACGGTTCGATCGTTGGATGATCTCAATTCTACCAACTTCAGTCAAAAAGGCATTTAATGCGGTCTTTAGAAGCTATGTTGAGATTTCCGGAGGATATGAAGTAAAATACAGGATGGACGGACAGGAGAAAAGTGTTACAACCAGAGTCATTATCGGTGCGGACGGGGCTGGATCAAACGTTCGGAAAGCACTATACGGAGCGTCAAGGTTGCCGGATCAGTATATATCCATTCAGGAATGGTTTAAGAGTCCGCAGAATGTACCGTATTTCACGGCTGTTTTTGATGAGTCCATCAGTGATTTTTATGCCTGGATCATCCCCAAGGATCATTTTCTGATATTAGGTGCAGCATTGAAGCCAGGAGCTGACGTCTGGAGCAAATTTGATCAACTGAAGGTGAAACTGACAGCATCAGGATTTGATTTCGGACAGAAGATTCGAACAGAAGGATCACTTATCTTTCGACCGCGCAAAACGTCACAGTTTTTGACAGGTCAGGGAGGCATTGCTCTGATTGGCGAGGCAGCCGGTGCGATCAGTCCAAGCTCGGCTGAGGGCATCAGCTACGCACTCAAAACATCATCTCTGCTGGCGAAAAGTCTGCAGCCAGGTATCGATGGATTTCCGGCCAGATATCGCAAGTATGCGCGGGTCATTCAACGCAATATCTTTATGAAAAATCTGAAATCGCCGGCTATGTACCATCCG